>CAKZMZ010000517.1 GCA_937129345.1 uncultured Thalassovita sp.
AAATTCGTCTCATAGTTTCTTTTCTCCATGCTGCAGCTCCTCAAAATATTCGAACCTTCTTCCCTTTACAGGATACAAAAAGGGAAATCGATTCCGTTTCCTCTAAAAAACGGAAAATGCCTTTACGTAACCATACGCACTACCAAGATTACTCCTGTTTTTTCATCACCACTAGTTGTTTCGAGAGGCAGCATCTTTTTTTTGATGAGCGATGTTTTGAAATAATCCTTGAGAATTTCAAATTCTACAATCAGAAATACAAAGCAGATTTATTGGCATATGTGTTGATGGTGAATCACATCCATTTCATTATTTACTTTAAAGAAGAAAATCGCCTTTCCGAGTATATGCGCGATTTCAAAAAATATACTTCGCTTAGAATCCGCGAATACCTACAAGCAGCCTATCCCGAAAAAGCAGCAAAACTGGTTTATGAGCGAAGGACCCAAAAGTTTAAAGTATGGGAAGATTTTTTCGATGGTCAGCACCTCTACTCGCGAAAGGTTTGCGAAATCAAAATAGACTACATTCACGATAATCCTGTTAAAGCAGGTTTGGTTGAACGCCCTGAGTTTTACAAATATTCCAGTGCAGCATTTTATTACGCGGAAAAGCCTGTAAAATCGATGCTTTTGCACTACATGGATGTATTGTGAACTGTCGGCTTTGGGGCGCTGACTGCAGGAGCGTCGGATATAAGTATCCGACGCCACGATTGCCCTTCAAATATCCGACACCACAATGGTGGTTTCGGTTTCTCAAAACCGAAACTTCTTTACGCAAAACCGAGAGTAAAAAGTCCTAAATCACATTTTAGGACGAATGAAAGGGGCTGGAGTGCTACTTTTACCGAAAAAAAGCAAATGAAACCCACTACTGCCCTCCACCTCGCACTTGCCATCGCAGCAGCACTGACACTTTTCCATCTCGCCATCCTCTTCCAAATTATCCCTTACGAAATCGTATGGGGCGGGCGGCTGACCAATGAAGCGGAGATGTACCGCTTTGAAAGCGTCTCACTTGCGCTCAACCTACTTTTCGGCTTGCTGCTGCTCATTAAAGGGGGCTTGCTGAAGCCCATCCTTCCGCCCAAAATCGTAACGGTCGGGCTATGGCTCTTTTTCGCCCTGTTTGTGCTGAACACGGTGGGCAACCTTTTGGCAAAAACCTACTTTGAAAAAGGCTTTACCGTCGTCACCCTGCTGCTTTGTGTACTAATTTGGACAATCAATAGAAATACTTTCCCGAAAACTTCCTGAATTATAATCGCGGACGATTGGGGGTAACGGCACCTCTAGTTTTGGGCATCATTAAAATTTAAAATGTCTGAAACATGAAACAGGTAAACGAAATTTCTAGATTACGCAGCAGGTGGTTTTTTGCTGCCGCTCTGCTGCTCCTGCCTGCGGGCTTTGCGTTTGGGCAGGCTGCCGAGCTTACCCAAACGGTACGCGGCGTGGTACTCGATGCCGACAGCAAAGCCCCGCTCCCAGGGGTAACGGTGCTGGTGTTGGAACAAGTCCCTACTTTGGGGGCAACTACCAATGCCGATGGGGTTTTTGTACTGAAAAAAGTCCCCGTAGGTCGGGTAGCCCTGCAACTTTCCTTTGTAGGCTATCAGACCAAAACACTCCCAAATACCGTGGTGTACAGCGGTAAAGAAACATTCGTGGAAGTACAGCTCAGCGAAGCCGCCACCGAAATTTCAGAGGTAGTAATCAGCGCTTTTGAAACGCCAGGTGAGCCGCTTAACGAGATGGCGTTGGTCAGTGCCCGCTCCATTTCTACGGAAGAAATCAACCGACTGACTGCCAGCTTTAACGACCCTGCGCTGATTACCGCCAACTTTGCGGGCGTCGCTACCTCGGGCGATGGAGGCAACGACATCATTGTGCGGGGCAACTCACCCAAATATTTACAATGGCGGCTGGAAGGAATGCCCATTACCAACCCCAACCACTTTGCCGACTTAAACTCCGTACTGGGTACCACCAGCGCACTAAACGCCAATCTGCTCACCACTTCCGATTTTTACACAGGCGCCTTTCCTGCCGAATATGGCAATGCGCTTTCTGGGGTGTACGATGTGCGTTTGCGCAACGGCAACGCCGAAAAATTTGAGGGCATCGCTGGGTTGGGCTTACTGGGCACCGAACTAACCGTAGAAGGCCCATTTAAAAAAGGAGGAAAAAGCTCGTATCTGATGAACTACCGCTACTCCACCGCTTCCATCTTAAACGATGCGGGATTGCTGGAAGTGGAGGGTAAACCCAAATTTCAGGATGCGGCTTTCAAATTCAACTTCCCAACCAAAACACTGGGTACTTTCTCCCTTTACGGCTTGGGCGGCCACAGCACCCTGCAATTTGAGGATGCTACCCGCGAAGACTGGAACGTACCAGGCAATGCCGAAATGCGCGAAGACGTATTGGCGGATTATGACAAAACCTCTTACCTCGGCAATCTTGGACTGAACCACACGCTTTCGATAGGCAGTGGCTTTTTGCGCACTTCGTTGCAGTATTCCATTGAAGGCTTAGGAGATGAGGTATTTGTTCGGGAAGACTCCCTTTCAGCAGGCATCCAAAGTTTCGACAGCGAAGGCAGGCGAAGCACTTGGCGGATAGCTTCTCAGTTTCATCAGAAAATCAATACAAAAAACACCTTACAAGCGGGGCTTTCCTATCACTTATTCCAACAAGATTTTCAGCAGTTGCAGCGCAGCGAACTCGACGCTGATTTTACGGAAAGCCTCAATTTTGATGAGCAAATCGGCAACATCCGCGGCTTTGTCAACTGGAAGTATCGCCCTACCGAAGCGCTCACACTGGTAGCGGGCATCCAATCGCAACGGGTGATGTACAACGGGAAGCAAAGCCTGGAGCCCCGCCTTTCGGCACGTTGGGAAGCCAGCCCAAAAAGCACGTTCAGCTTGGGCTATGGCTTGCACAGCAGCATGGAGAGGGTACATCATTATTTTGCCAATGTAACCCAAACCGATGGCAGCATCACACAACCCAACAAAGACTTGGATTTACTCAAAGCCCATCACTGGGTGCTAGGCTACGACCATCATTTTACAAAGCAGCTAACGGCGAAGGTGGAAGTGTACTATCAGCATTTGTACAACCTACCTGTAGAAAACCGCATGGGCAGCCACTTCTCCACCATCAACGAAGGAGACGAACTGGAATATTATGAGCTGGTGAATGAAGGAAAAGGCACCAACTACGGCATTGAACTCACCGTTCAGCGCAGCTTTGCCAATCACTATTACTTGCTTGCGAATGCTTCGGTCTATGAGTCGACTTTTGAAGGATTGGATGGCGTGCAGCGGAACACGCGCTTTAATGGCAATTACTTGCTCAACCTAATTGGTGGGAAGGAATTTACTCATCTAGGAAAAAATCAAAATAAAACCATTGGGGTAAATGGCCGATTGCTGATGAGCGGCGGCTTGCGCATCATCCCTCTATTGCGCGATGAGACAGGGGCGGTTGCCGTAGAACCACAAGCCAATCAGTTTTGGGATTACAGCCGCGCCTATCAGAACCGACTGGACAAACTTTATCAGTTCACCATTTCTGCCAATTATAAAGTGGAAAGGAAAAATACCACCCATGAGCTGTTCCTGAATCTGGAAAATATCACCAATAACAAAGGCAGGCTAACGGAGTTTTACGACACCACTACACCCGAAAAAGTGGGGTACACCACACAATTCGGCTTGCTGCCCAACCTGATGTACCGTGTGTATTTCTAAAAAAATTAAGACCCATGAATTCATTATCAAAAACAGGGGCGGTAGCTGCCTTTTCCGAGGCTGCCATCTACCTTTTCGGGTTTGGAGTGTTGATATTCCTGACTCCAACCGAAGGCACCGATATGAGCGATGCTTCGGAGCGTTTGGCGTTCATCCTTTCGCAAAAAACGCTGTATCAATACTGGATACTTACCATTTATGTGTTGTTCGGCGTGTTGCTTGCTTTTCTGGTCACGGCGCTGCACGAACCAAAGGCAACGTTTGCTACCATCGGCACGGTATTAGGCTATGTGTGGGTGGTGCTAGTCATCGCCAGCGGCATGCTCACCTCGGTCGGTTTGGAAACGGTTGCCAAGCTGTTCGAAACCCACGCCGAACAGGCGGTGTCGTTGTGGCTCAGCATAGAAACCATCCAAAACGGTTTGGGCGGCGGCGTGGAAGTCGTCGGTGGGCTGTGGGTGTTCATGTTCAGCTTACAGGCCTTGCAGCTGAAAAAATCTTTCAAAGCAGCGCATGTGGTCGGGCTGTTGGTTGGGGCGCTGGGCATACTGACCGTGTTGCCACCTCTGGGCGATTTGGCCGCTGCTTTTGGGCTGGGGCAAATCCTGTGGTTCGTGCTCATTGGGTTGTTTCTGTGGAAGCAAGCGGGAGTAGCTAAACAGTGAAAACTTATCTGCTCGCTCAGCACCTGATTAAATATTAGGGCCTATACAACATCCTAAGATTAAAAGTGCCTTTGTACACCCATTTCCAAAGGACAGGCGGCTTTCTCTATCGGTTTCTCAAAACCGACAGCACAGGTTACAGCAACTTTTGGAAGCTACTGAAATAGGAAATGCCTTTTTTAGATAGTTACGCATCGGGGATGCGCACCAACCCTAGCCTTACATATGTAGCACTCCTAAAATTCAGTGTGGACAAATGTTTATCTCCAGTCTCTAGTATCTAGTCTCTAATCTCACTTTAAATCTCAATCAAAATGAAAAAACAACCAAATGTAGCGCTGGCAGGTGCCACAGGCTACCTCGGTCAGTACATTGCCAAAGAACTTATTTTTTTAGGGATGAACCCGAAACTCATTGCCCGCAACCCAGCTAAGCTGCAACTACATGGGGCGCATCAATGTCTGAGGGCTGAAGTTACCCAACCCGCAACCCTGAGGGGTATTTTTGAAGATGTGGAAGTAGTGATTTCCACCGTAGGCATCACCCGCCAAAAAGAGGGGCTGACCTACATGGACGTAAACTACCAAGCCAATAAAAACCTGCTGGAAGAAGCGCAGCGGGCAGGGGTGCAAAAATTCATCTATGTTTCTGCCATCAACGGGGCGCAGTTTAGGCACCTCAAAATTTTTGAAGCGAAAGAGCGGTTTGTGGATGCGCTCAAAGCATCTGGACTGGAGTACACCGTACTTCGCCCAAATGGTTTCTTCTCCGATATGAAGGATTTTTTACAGATGGCCAAAAGTGGCCGCGTGTACCTATTTGGGGATGGTAACTATAAACTTAACCCCATCCACGGTGCGGATTTAGCAAAAGTATGTGTGGAAGCCATTGGCAGTCATCAGAAAGAAGTTGAAGTGGGCGGCCCCGACATCCTCACCCAAAATGAGATTGCCGAGTTGGCACTGGAAGCGTATGGTAAAGCCCCCAAAATCGTGCACCTGCCCGACTGGATACGCAAAGCCACCATTGGGCTGATGCGGTCGTTCACTTCCTCCAAAACCTACGGCCCCATCGAGTTTTTCCTCACCATGATGGCACAGGATAACGTTGCCCCGAGGGAGGGCATCCACCGATTGGAAAGCTTTTTTAAGCAAGAAGCAGATGCATTGGAAAAAGTGTGAATTGGCTTGGGGGGCTTTCTACACCACCATGTGCAAGCCCTCTATCCTATTACATTGGCCGTGTCGGATATAGGCATCCGGCACTGTCACTTGCAAAATCACAACAATAAAAATCAAGAATTATCCCCTAGCCTTTTTATTTTCTCATCTTTTGGGAGGTCTTCGGGTTTTTTGCCCGTACCTTTTACGATGGCCTCTCTTATGGTCTTGTGCTGCTGTTTGTTGATTTCTTCTGCACCTTCAATTGTTTGGCCACCCTCTCTGAGCGCTTCATTGGTCAATTCTGTAGCGAAATCCCTACCCTTGAGAGTTAGGATTGGTAATTCTTCATCTGCAATAGGCGAACCATTAAAAAGTATTTTTCTTCCAGAAAGATCTATTTGTAAATAATCTTCATGACTGCCTCCTAGGTTGATTACATTTTGTTGAAGTCGATCCTTGGCGGTTTCTAATTTTAAAAAGGCCTCAAAGCGCTTACTTTGTTTCAAAACACTCAATGTCTTTTCCGCCTCTATAAAATATTTTCGCACTGCCCTACCCTTATCGTTGTTTTGGATCATGGCTATCTGCTTGGCACAATCTAGGGTAAGATAGTAATCTCGCTTGCTAACTCTCTGATTATCAGAGTGGCTAAATTTAGCCACACCATTTTCTTCAATTATCTCACCTTTGTAATTATAACCTACGGTAAGGTAATCCTCACCCAATATAAAATCGTAGGTCAACATGCGTTTTATCCAGTGGTTGAACTGCTCTCCTTTTTGTCCACCTTTCGCTTCAACGACAATTTTTTGATGCAATTCCCGTGCATCGACCATGCTCCCATTGTAAATCTTAATCAATTCCATAATCTTAAATTTTTTTAAATGATTAGATCAGACCATTGCCCCACTCATTATTTTGAACGGCTATCTCGATGCAATTATAGCTGTAGAGACTGCTACTATCACCGCAATTTGTACGTAATGATTGTATACAAAAAGACCTGCTAACAACAAAAATTCATCGTCAATAGCGGATTCGATCTCTCCGCTAGTTGTTGAGCTCTTGTATCTTGCTACAGCTTGTCCGTTTTCTAGAATGCTCCATTTTGTGCCCCAAAAATTATCGTATTTCCATTGCAGTTCTCTATCCTCAAAAAATATTTTGGCTTTATTGCCCCAAGCATTGAATTTTATGTGCCCTACATTCTCATCAAGAGTCTGATCCATGATCTCGATTGTAGAACTAAAAATGCCCTTCTTCTTAAATTTTACCTGCTTTTCATCAAGACTACCATATGCACAGCTGCTAAAGGCTTTTTCTTTTAGTTCACCAATTTTTTCATTTTCAGAGAACAGTTTGTACTTAGAAGAAAAGATTCCTTTTTTCCAATTGATCATCATGGGTGAGGTTTTGAGTTAAATTGATTTTAAAGACTTCTTAGCGATTAAGCATCATGCTTCTTGATAGAGCCCAGTTTTTTCTTAGTCGCCTCTTTTAAGAGCTTTATTGCATCATCTAGCGCTTTTTTTTGACTGTACTGATAATTGCCGGTGCTTTTTACCGTGTGCACGATGTCTTTAAGTTCCTCGATATTCTCAGGCTTTATAATAAAAGTATGCCTTACCCATTCTTTTTGCTTTTTCTTTTTAGGCTCGGCGTTATTTGGCGATGTGGTTTTCTCTTTTTCTCTATCTGTAGGTTTTTGCTCAAAGGCGTCGAGGTAATCCATATCGGATACCCTCCCCGACTCTTTTAATTTTTTACTCCTATCAAAAATATTGATGTCCTTTCTTTTGGCCATGGCTTATCTTTTTAAAATTTCATCGGTCAAATTTTCATAGTCTTTGGCACCGTTGCTATCTACAGCATACAGAAACACATCCTGCTTTAAACTGGGCGACTCCTCAAGGGCTACGTTTTTTCTTATAAAGGTCTTCATGAGCATGCCTGGATATACCTCACTAAGTGTTTCGGCCATATTCCTACTGATGTATTTTCTAGGATTGTGTTGGGTGAAAAAGATTCCTTTAATATCCAGTTCTGGCTTTGCCCGTTTTTTTACCCTTTCTACAACATCGGTAACGGCCTCTAGTCCGGTAAGCGAAAACTCTTGAGAGTTCATAGGCACAAATACCTCGTTGCAGGCCACCAGGGCGTTAAGTGTTATCAGACCTAGCGCAGGCGGGGTATCAAAAATGATAAAATCCAACTGGTTGGGGAAGGTCTTTTCTATGTCTTCTACAAAATCGGTCAAAATGTATTGACTGTCCGCATCGGCAGCGAACTGTCTTTCAAAATTTGCAAACTTTGAGTTACAGGGGACCAAAAGTAAGTTTTTCTTCACCTGTAACAGTACGTCTTCCATGCTACACTCCTTCATCAAAATAGTAAAAATGGTATCTTTAGGAGCTTCTTTAAGAAATGATTGGGAAAGATTGCCTTGTGGATCTAGGTCAATCAATAGAACTTTATAGCCTCTATTGGCCAGAGAGGCCCCGATATTTAAGACACTTGTGGTCTTACCTACTCCACCTTTTTGATTCGTAAAAGTGATGCACCTTGCCATATGATTTTATTTAAATATAATACAATGTACACAAATGTAATACATTGTATTAATATATAGTACATTATCATACAAAATATTTTATATAATTGATTTTCAGTTAATTGTGAATTAATGTATACAATGTAATACATTGTAATACGTCAAATCTTTGTTTCTATAAAAGGGGGAAAATTATCGAACAATTTTTAGCTTGCCCAACTAAAAAACAGAAGTCTGCCTAGCAACAATGATGTAATCTTCGGGATCGTTCAAATCTTTCTTTATCTGATAGCCTTTGTTTTTGAGCGCCCATTTTTCAAAATCATCCTCTTCCCTAGGGAAAAGGAACCCTCCCAAAAACACATTGTACAAATCGTGCGACCTGTCTAGCTTGCCATTTTTGATTAGGATACGACTCATGCCCAAGTTGCTCCTTACATATTTTTCAAAAGCTTCTATTTCGCTATTTTCAGCCGATTTAAGGAGCTTTTGCTCTTGGGAATATATGTAATCATCATATTCATTCTTAAGCTCCAAAATCAACTCTCTTTCTTCTTCTTTATTTTTTTGCACCTGCAACGTCTGTTCCTGTTGTTGCTTTTGGGCTTTTTTTTCTTGGTTTTGATATTTTGCTTTTACTTGTGCCTTGGCTTTTATCAATTTCGCCAAATAGGCGCCCACATTTTTTACTTGGCCTTCATGGTATTTATTCTTGGTCTCATCGATTAGGGCCCTCAGGTATTTTTCGTCATATTCATCGGACTTAATGAGGTCTTCTGCCTGTTCCTCGCTAATGCCCATTTGCACCAATTCTTCTTTGAGCGGCAAAGAGTTGTTTTCATTGGGCACAAAGGGTGCTGGGATGGTGTCGTCCAGCTTACTTTTTTGTTGGATAATGGTGAATTTGATCTCGACTACTTTTCTTCCCTGCTTTATCTCTTCAAAACTAAAAGTAATATCACAATTTTTTGTCAGTTCTTTTTGTGCCTGTTCAATCACTCTCCTTTTAAAAAGGTTGTAATTGCTGTAGCTATCTGCAATGTTCAAGATTTCTTTGAGCTCATCTATGTTAAATTTTCGGGTTCCTATGCGCTCATATTGCTTTAACAATTCATAGATCCTTATGGAATGGAAACTCCTCAAAGAAAGTACGTTTCTGATGTCATAAGCGGTAAACCTGCTTTTTAGCTGGAGTAGATAGGGCTTTAATGCAGGGTCGAAACGAAGGTCTACATAACCCTGCCCAGGGTAGTAGAGAGCACTGCTCAAAAAGGTAACCTGCAAATGTGTACCGTTTTCTTGAGGTATCTCAAGCACTCTTTTCATTAATTGTTTGGAGTATTCTTTAGCCCTAGAATACAAATTCTGCGAATTCTTCTTCTTTCCAGAACTCTCTATAAAATCTTTTATCTGCACTCTGTAGGTTTTAAAATCCTCATCATCTTTTGAGACTTGGGATACCATAAGTAAAATCAATCTCATCTCAGATACCGACAAACTGTACCTTGAGTTAATCAGATCATTGCTTTTAACAATTAGAGAGTTTTTCTTTATTGCCATTTTCTACAGAATTTATCCTTAAAGCTACAATAAAAAATAAGTGTAGCAAAGAGTAGGGGAGACATTCTCGGAAAATCTTAACACCCAAATTGTAGCATTTAATAATTGGGGTTACAAAACGGCACCTCGACAAAGAATGACACCCAAACTGTAGCAGTAACTTGGTTTGAGATACCACACCCAAATTGTAGCATTAGCTTAAACTACTGGTTGAACACTACCAACTTGTAGCAATAGAAGTCGATTAGAGAAGATTACATGCACCCAAGTTGTAGCATTAAAAGATTTTGAAGGATGGGCACACCCAAGTTGTAGCAATAGGTTTACAGAACCGTCCTGTATCAGCCTAATTAGTATGCTTTTTCTGGTTTAGTTGGGTGAAGGTTATTTCACGCACACCCAAGTTGTAGCAATAGGGAAGGAAAGGTGCCTTGAAGTATAGGTTTAAGCCTTAGTAGAAGGGCAAAACACCCAAATTGTAGCATTACACCCAAGCAGTAGCAATTAGCACCCAAATTGTAATTTTTAACATCCAAGCTGTAGCAGATCACACCCTTATTGATTCAGTTTACACCCAAGTTGTAGCTTTTAACACCCAATATGTAACTTTAATCAGATTTAAAACATTGATTTTCAGCACATTAAGGCATACTTAAAACAACTAAAAATATATAAAACATCTTAAAAAGATAACAACATTAAAAGAGCGCTTAAAAAAGTTGTGGTTTGTTTTGATGGTGAAATGGTGAATTTTGCAAAGAGTGCTCCTTTAAGCATGAAAAACTTTTTTAGAGCACTCTTCATCATTTACTATACAATTTTAATCTTTTGTAATAAAACCTCGATAAATCTAGGTTAAATGTATAGTTAGTCTTCATCAGAATAGTATTACCTTTCTACCTGAATTTCTGTGTTTTTTGGATTCTTATTTTTGACGTGCTCCTCCAACCATTGATCTTGCTCCCAAAGTACGTGCATAATGCTTTCTTTAGCTCGGTAGCCATGGCTTTCTTTTGGCAACATCACCAATCTAGCCGGGCCACCTAAGCCTTTAAGCGCATTAAAATAACGCTCACTTTGCATGGGGTAAGTACCTGAATTGTTATCAGCCTCACCATGAATCAAAAGTAGGGGTGTTTTCATCTTATCTGCATGCATAAACGGCGACATGCTGTAATAAACTTCTGGAGCATCCCAATAAGAACGTTCTTCTCGTTGAAAGCCAAATGGCGTAAGCGTACGATTGTAAGCACCACTTCTGGCAATGCCTGCCGCGAATAAGCCTGAGTGACTGAGTAGGTTGGCCACCATAAATGCACCATAAGAGTGGCCGCCAACCGCAACTCTTGATCTATCGATGTAGCCCATGTCGTCTACTGCATCAATTCCGGCTTTTGCATTGGCTACCAGTTGTTTTCTAAATGAGTCGTTGGGTTGTTCATCGCCTTCGCCAATGATCGGGAAAGCGGCATCATCCAAAACTGCATAACCTCTGGTTACCCAAAAAACAGGCGACCCATAGTACGGATAGATAAACTCGTTAGGATTGGTCGTGTTCTGTCCTGCGCTAGATTTGTCTTTGTATTCTACAGGATATGCCCACATGATCATGGGCACCTTTTCCTTTTTCTCTTTGTCGTAACCTATTGGTAGATAAAGTGTGCCTGTCAATTCTACGCCATCATCCCTTTTATAAGTGATTACCTCTTTATGTACATCTTGGATGCTCTCAAAAGGATTTTTAAACTGGGTAATGGGCTGGAGTGCTATTCTTTTTTTGATATTGCGCAAATAGTAGTTCGGGTATTCCGTAGAAGACTCGATTCTAACCAGAATTTCTCCTTTTTTCATATCTATAGCACTTATCAAACGCTCTTTTCTATCAGTATAATCAGACTGATACAAACGCTCGGTTTTGCCGCTCTCCAAGTCCATTTCATCTACAAAAGGGAATTGCCCTTCTTCGGTGTAGCCTTCACCCATTAGATAGGCCGAGCCTTTATCGAGTACCAATACATATTCGTTCAGTTCATTTTTTGCTGATACAAAATCACCTGGATCGCTGTAGGCATCCTGATAGTTTCTATCAAATATCATTTTAGGTGCTTGTGTGTTGTCAGAAGGATTGAACACATAAGATTTGGTGTTTCTATTGTCAAACCATTGGTCATGTGCAATGGCCACTTCATCATTGCCCCATTGTATGTAAGAGTACCTATTTTTTACTTTTACTAAAGACCGAGCTTCTCCACTAAATGGCGCAGGTAACTCAAAAACCTCATCATGGAATTCTACTTCTTTGGCAGGGTCGCCTTCGTCTAGTGCCTTTACCCAAGTAATGGTGGCTGGTTTATCCTTTCTCCATGAAAAGTTTCTTTTTTTGTTTGTAGTGGCCATAAAACCTTTTGGTCTTACTTCATCCACAGGGTTATTCAATAAGAGCTTTACTTGTTTGCCTTCGGTATCATAGATCGCCGTTTCTGATGCAAACCTGTAGTAAGGCACCAAATAAGAAAATGGCCTTTTTACCTCTGTAATCAATACATATTTTCCATCGGGAGAGAATGAGGCATTTCTATACATCCCTGTTTCTTTCCATTTAGCGGCTGTTCCGTCTAAGCTTACTTTGTAAATATCTGATTTTGCAAGCGTTTCAAAATTGTTCTCATCTACTGGATTTTTTAATAAATCTTGGTAAGTTCTATTCTGTGCTTTCGCTCCTGAGCTAACGGTAACAGTAGGCCCGGTTGGCACTGCTGTTTTGGTATCTACCAATCCCTTTCTGTTCTGTGGCAACATTTTAACCAACATAGCAGAGCCATCAGCAAACCATTCCATAGGTCTGCCAAGGTTTGCATTTACTTTTGCTTCGGTTACTTTTCTTGCTTGGGCTTTTTCTATATCAAGTATCCAAATCTCCACTCCGGCATTTGTGGTGTTGGTACAGGCGATCATTTTTTCGTCTGGCGACCAACTAAAATAGGCCAAACGTGGATTTTCTGGCAAGCCACTTACTTGTGTCACTTCAGTTTCGAGCGCTTTTTTTAGCTTAATGTTATTATAGAAAGTAGTACGGCTCCCAATATTGGTTTTCGGGTTGATGCGTAATCCGCCTATGCGCAGTTCTTCTTCTGAAAGTTCTGCTATGGTTTTGTAGGCATTCCTATAAAGCAATACCACGTTCTCTCCTTCATTGTCAATAAGTACGGATGGAGCTAGCGGAGCATCTACCAATTCTTTAATTTCTTGAGGGGGTTCTTGGTAATTCAATGCGCCTTGACCATAACCGCTAAGGGCTATTGAGCACAAAGAAATAAATAGTAACAGCTTATTCATCTTTTTAAGGGTTTAAGTTTCAGTTTAAAATTAAGGAATTAAAGTTTTAATCATAAAAATAATCGCATTGTACTCCTGCATTATACATTTAGCTTCTCGATGTTTGATGGCCAATAGTAACATCTAAAGAAAGTCCTATGAGTTTTTGTAAAATGTACTGTTAAGCAATACTTGGTAAGTACTGTATGTAAATTTTAAGCCTTTTATATTTTAAGAGGGCGATCAGGCATTTTTGTTAATTGCTTATTTCTTTTCAGTAATTGGTTTGTCATGGCACTTGCTAAGTTCAGATTATAATAAGTATATTGTGAGGCACTACTTGCATAAAGTTGGTAATGAAGAAAATGAAGATTAACTGAAACACAGACCTTATGAACCACCAATCAAAATCAAGGAGAAATTTTATTAAAAAAACAGCAGCTAGTACGCTTGCTGTTTCAGTAGGAGGGGTGCTGCCTCATTTCAGTGCCAAAAGTTATGGTCGCATTTTAGGCGCCAATGAAAAGGTAAAGGCCTCAATCATGGGCGTTAACAGTAGGGGCAATGCGCTTGCTACCAATTTTGCCCAACAAGACATTTGCGACGTGATCCACATTTGTGATGTAGACAGTAGGGCCATTTCTAAGTGCCTTAAAGATTTAGAAGATCGTCAATCCATAAAAGCAAAAGGTTTTACAGATTTTAGAAAGTCGCTGGAAGACCCAGAATTAGATATGTTGGTGATTGCCGCACCAGACCATTGGCATGCCCCAGGATCGTTACTTGCTATGCAAGCGGGTAAGCATGTTTATGTGGAAAAACCTTGCAGCCATAATCCCAAAGAAGGAGAGATGTTGGTGGAGGCTGCATCAAAGTACACCAAGATTATACAAATGGGTAATCAGCGTAGATCTTGGCCCAATGTGGTAGAAGGCATCAATGCCTTGAAAGAAGGCGCTATCGGTAGGGTCTATTTCGGGAAAGGCTGGTACACCAACAATCGTCCATCTATTGGTACTGGTAAAAAGGTGGCCGTACCCGAGTGGTTAGATTGGGAACTGTGGCAAGGCCCCGCACCCAGAAAAGAGTTTAAGGATAATCTGATCCATTACAATTGGCATTGGCACTGGCATTGGGGCACAGGCGAAGCCTTGAACAACGGTACCCACATGGTAGACCTCATGCGTTGGGGTATGGAAGTGGACCTTCCCACCAAAGTAAGTTCAAACGGTGGCCGTTATCGCTACCAAGACGATTGGGAAACGCCTGACACGCAAATAATCAACCTAGAGTTTGGCGATAATAAATTCATTTCTTGGGAGGGGAGGAGCTGTAATGGAAAAAACAATGAAGGCAGTTCGGTAGGGGTGGTGTTTTACGGAGAAAAAGGCAGCATACTTATTCCTGGCGGAAACAGCTATACGATTTTCGATTTAGATGGTAAGGTGGTAAAATTTAAGGAAGACACAAAGGAAATAGACCCAAGAAATGCGACCAATCCCGCCGAGCACTTAGATGCACTTCACATCAGAAATACATTTGAGGCCATAAAAAATGGCGAAAAGCTCAACGCAGACATTGATTCTGGACATAAAAGTACCTTGTTGGTACAACTAGGTAATATTGCGCAACGAGTAGGCACTTCCCTAAAAATTAACCCAGAAAATGGTCATATCATTGAGAATGATGAAGCCCAAAAGTTATGGAGCCGAAGCTATGAGCCCGGTTGGGAAATGCAACTGGGCTAATAGAATCTTTAATGCTACAATGGGCCTGTCGGTTTTGAGAGACCGGCAGCACATTTTAGAGAAAACATGAAAGTCATGAGACAGTCAACTTCTCATTACACCTTAAAACTTCAGCACATTACCAGTAATTTACTATGATACCATTTTTTATTTTATTCCCCTTCTTGGCAACAACCTATTTTGCAGATGCTGATACCATAGAGGCCTATTCCTACTTCGATGATGCACCAATTACCATACAGATAGAGCAAGATAAAATAGTAGGTATTGAGCGTAATACATCCTTAAGGGATCAAGAAAAACTATACGTAGCCCCCGGATTGATAGACATTCAGATCAATGGTTACATGGGCGTAGATTTTTCTGGCCCAGACCTTACGGTAGAAGGAGTTGCGAAGGCTACAGAAGCCTTATGGGAGGCAGGTGTTACTTCCTATTTCCCAACCGTGATTACCAGCGATATCGAGCGATTGAAAAAGAACTTTGCCATATTGGCCAAGGCAAGGGAAAATCCCAAAATACAACAATCTGTACCCGGCTTTCATTTAGAAGGGCCTTACATTTCTCCGATCCAAGGCTTTAGAGGGGCGCATTTGGAAAAGTACATTAAAGCACCCGATTGGGAAGAGTTCCAAGCCATACAAAAAGCCGCCAATAATGGTATTAAGTTGATTACGGTTGCCCCAGAAATTGAAGGTGCTATACCTTTTATCAAAAAATGTGTGGCAAGTGGTGTTAAAGTAGCCATAGGCCATCACAATGCATCGGCAGAACAGGTACAAATGGCCGTAGATGCCGGTGCTAGAATTGCTACGCACTTAGGGAATGGCTGTGCCAATGAAATTAACCGACACCATAACCCTATTTGGCCGCAGCTTTCTAATGATCAAATTATGCCGAGCATCATTGCAGATGGCTTTCATCTCACCAAAGAAGAAGTAAGGACTTTCTACAAAGTGAAAGGCTCCGATAAAATAATTTTGGTTTCCGATGCCTTGGATTTGGCGGGCCTGCCTCCCGGCGAATATGAAAGGGGCGGCAGAATGTTGGAATTGACGCCTAACGTGGTAAAGTTGCCCAAAGAAAATGTGCTGGCAGGAGCAGCCTCACCCATTAGTAAATGCGTGGGTGTGGTGATGGATTACACGCAATGTAGTCTGCGAGATGCCATTAAGATGGCTAGCACCAATCCAGCCAAAATATTTTCATTATCAGAACTGGGTGAATTGGCTTTGGGTAAAAGGGCAGACCTCATTGTGTTTTCAATGGAGAACAACAAAATGGAAATCAAAAAGACCTATGTAGCTG
>CAKZMZ010000518.1 GCA_937129345.1 uncultured Thalassovita sp.
TGAGCTTTAATGAAAAATAAATAGTTTGTACTTTGAGGGTGGGAAATGTCAGTTATAGGGAGAAAAGATGCCAAAACTTTTACTGCTATACAAAATGATTTAATGGTGTCATCCCTACCGGGATTTTACTGCTGCTTTGTGCCTTATTAGTCAATAATTATTTCATCCCTAGCCTTTAGAGAAAAATGTGTGGTAGTAAGGTCAAAACTTTCTCAAGAAGCGCCCAAGAGTGTATAACCTACCCTTTGCAACCAATCCATGGCATTTTCATGGGCTATATCGCCGCAAACATCCATATCATGCCCGTGCTGTTGCAACTTTTTTAAAATAGCAGGATACTGCCCTGCATTGGACAATACCTTAAAAAAATAGGGAATTCGAGCAGGGTCGTTCAGCATGGCCGTTGAGAAAAAATCTGCCCCAAAAACCAATGGCAACTTTTTATCGAATCCGTAATTTATATGCTCGTAGAGCACCTCAGGGTTGGTTTCGTGCAAGAAAGCGCGCACGAAGTTTACCCCTGCAATACCTTTTCTAGAAATGATTTCCTCAATAAGTTCATCAGGTAAATTACGGGGATGTTCCCAAACGGCACGCATGTTAGAATGGCTGGCCAAAACAGGAATCTTTAGCTGCAGCTTATCTATGGTTGCCAATAAATCAAATGCCATTTGGTCACTTGTATGCGAGAAATCTACTGCAATGCCTTTGCCATGCATGTACCTCAGTAACTCTACACCATCTTGTTTGAGGCCAGCCTCAGAATAATTACCCCCTCCAAACCTATTCTCAGTATGGTGTGTAAAAGTGATGTACAACAGATTGCCAAAGCGTTTCAACAAAGCATCTAACCTTTCGAAAAGCAATTCTAAAGGTTCGTTTTCTTCTAATAGCCCTGAAGCGTTTTCAATAGCTAATAGTGCAGCTGTTTTCTCATTGTTAAATTTTATCTGTTTGGTGTTTGATGTGAAAATATATTCTGGATGTTGCTTACAAAGCTGCTCAAAAGCATCGAATTGTTTTGCGGCGTTGGCATTACAGCCTTTCTGAGTTGGTGTAAACACTGCCATGGTTTGCAACTTAACATTGCCCTCTCTCAAATACGGCAAAGCACAACCGATGTCGGTTGTGTTCAAGGCATTGGCTTTGGGCACGTTTATAAGGTAAGAAAGCAAGTCGCAATGTAAATCTATAATGGGTAGCATAAGTTGCTAAAGATTAATTAATCGATACTGAAATTTATTAAGATGCTAGGGGAACAGAATATATATTTTTGTTGAGTTGAAACGCTATAAATTGCATGCTAATGCATTGAGGAAAAACTCAACCCAACAGAGTTTTCCTTTCCAAATTAATCAAAACAGATTTCTAGACCCCATCATTCTAAAATCCGGAAGCATTCGTTTCATTTGAAAATCGCCAAACCGCAGATGGTATTAACAAGTTGGCGCGCAAGAAAAATCCTAAATCAGTTAATTTACAGGCATTTTTTCGGCTTCCTTCTCTTGTGTGGGAGCCTCCTTTTTCTTAAAATATCCAGTGATTTTTTCAGAGATGTTTTGATACACTACATAGTAGAAGTCCGTATCGAACAATCGGGCGTCTTTGCGTGCTTGTTTTAAAAAGAAAAGACCAAAACCGAAAAGAATTACATTGGCAGCCCAGCAGCCTACTACCGGAGAAACCACCATTTCTTTTGCGTACTTTTCACCCATTATAGTAGAAATGTAAAAAATGATGAAGAACACGATAGAAACAATCACCGGAACGCCTAAACCACCTTTTTTGATAATAGCGCCCAACGGTGCGCCAATCAAAAACATGGCAAATACAGCCAATGTCTTGGTAAACTTCCTGTGTATATCAATTTTGTAGGAATTGATTTTTAGTTCTTGCCTTCTTGCTCGCTCGGCATTGGTTTCTAGTAGGTTTTGTATGCTACTTGCCTTAGAATGTGCCCTTACAAAGTCTCTGTCATCAGGGGTTTTCTTTAAAAGTTCGTCCACTTTTTCTTCTAGCTCAGGAGGCAATCTACGACTAGACTCCCTACTTTCCTCTGCATAAGACACATTTTTGAATGGACTCTCCGGGTCGTTGTTATCTTCTTTCTTTAACTGCTTATTTTTAAGTTGCCTAGGATTGCCTGCCGGTTCTTTCTTAAATTCTTCAGGCGTAGTAATTTTTCGGGGCACTTTATTAAACTGTCGCTTTTCTTGAGACTTATCTTTCTCTTGCGCTGCCTTTTCTTGCTGTTGTTTTTTTTGCTGTAACTGCTGCTGAAGATACTTTTTGGTCGTATCGTTCATGATTGATTGCTCGAACTCCTCTGCTGCTCTAATGCTGTCTTCCTCATTGGTAAGTGGTTTTATAGAGATACCACCATCGGAATCTCTCTGCCAGTAATTGTAATAAGAATACACACTCCTTTTAAAGTTGTGCATATACATACTTACCATATTTGTTACAGAATCTTTCTCTACTAAAAGCTTTTTTGTGTTCTTCATTAGGTTGTGCCCGAGGAAAAACTCTTCGTTGGTATCTTTCAAACCGAAAGACTCCAGACTAAAGAGAAAACGGGCCGAATCGAACTCCTGCCTAAAAAACTCGGTAACATCTGAGCGTCTTTTCTTTGCAGATTCTTCTGAATAAATATTACCATCTTTTAAATCTAGCGCCAAATAGTTGCCCAGTGTTTGCATTTGCCCACGCTCTGCCATGATCACCTGCACGTTACCACGGCGATCGGTATGATTGTAAATCATGATGCCCTCAAGCGATTTTCCGTCGCCCAACTTTTTCTCTACTTTGATTCGCCAGCCTGGCAAATCGTTATAAAAGGCTTTTTCCTTAAATTCTAAAATTGGTTTTTTCTGCTTAATATCGTACAGTAGACTGTAGGCCTTTAAGTTGGCATAAGGGGCAATTCTATCATTAAAATAAAAAGCGGCAATGGTAACAAAAACAATATAAATAGCCACAGGCCTAAGTATCCTTAACAGTGAAATACCCGAGCTTTTTATGGCGGTTAATTCAGAATGCTCGCCCAAACTGCCAAAAGTCATGAGCGAAGAAAGCAGTACCGCTAAGGGAAGTGAAACCGGGGTAAGCACCAAGGCAAAGTAACCAAACAATTCAGCATAAATATCCAAAGTAAGCCCTTTTCCCACAAAATGCTTAAAGTTCTTAATCATATACTGGGTTAAGAATATGAAAAGAACAATGGCAAATGTGAGGAAAAAGGGCCCTAAGAATACCTTAAATATAAGCTTGTCTAGTTTCTTGAGCATGTACTGGCTAAAAAATGAATAATTTTCCTTTTAAAAACTCAAAAGTACAACGCACAATACTAGGCAAAAAGTTTTTAACAATCTTTAATAAGGGCAATAAATGAGCTACTTAGTAATAATTGGCAAAACTCAACTATACTCATTTTAAGTAAAAAAGTTGAAGTTTGTAAACTTGTTAAATCGATTGCAGTTTCCGCTATTATTATTCGGCACACAGCGTTCAAACTGTGCAACACAACAAAGAGCTTCAGGTAAATCGCAACTTAAGGGCTTTAAACTTCTTGATCATTCAATTTCTATGGCAGATTGTATGTTAAACTTTTTCTTATCTGAATAAGCACCTGAGGTATGGTAAACAATATTCCCGTTTTTATCTAGTACAAAGAAATAGGGCAAATCTTTCTGACCTAAATTTAATTCCTTTTTGTACTCTCTGATTTTCCCCTGATAAACCAGTACATTATCATGAAACTTCCTATCTATTCCCTTTTTCATTTTATTGGTTATCCCTTTGTCGGCCACTTTGTAAATGCCCTTCATTAAAGCGATAAAATACATGTTAATGTCGTAATCGTCCTGCGGGAAAAGACTAGAGGTAGGTGGTGATATAAAGGTGTTGTACAAAGGAGAATACCAACCTTTCAATAATTCATCTGATTTTTTAGAATATGCCACGCCAATGAGGGTGTATTTGCCTTTTGTACTTGCAGGAACACTTATGTTTTTATCATTAAGCGTTTCTCCTGATACATTGGGAAATGTCTTTCCTTTTTGGGCTTGCACAAACAATGGTAAAAAAAGTAGGATTAGAATGAGCTTTGAGTAATTCATTTGAAAAAAAATTAAAAAATACATAGTCGACCATGTTATCGATAAAAAAGATGCCATAATTTAAAATCGACCTTTTTTTATCTTTTTGTTGCAAGCATTAACGCATTTCTCCAAACAATTATGTGTATTTGCTATTCTTACTAGAAAAATGAATTAGCATAGTAATGAATTTAGCCACTGTGAATAAAGAAGATTTTAAAGAAGGGATGCGCCTTTTGGCAGGCGCTGTTAATATAGTTACCACTAAGGGCATAGCAGGTGCCGGAGGTTTTACAGCTACTGCCGTATGCTCGGTTACCGACACACCGCCTACGTTGTTGGTTTGTGTGAACAAAAACAACGAGCTAGAGGATGTCTTATTAAAGAACAAAACCCTGGCAGTTAACATCCTACCCAGCGGGTTTGAAGAACTCGCCAACAGGTTTGCCGGCTTTGACGGGGTAAGTATGGAAAAAAGGCTGGAAAAAGGAGTTTGGGAAACCTTAGAAACAGGCTGCCCGGTTCTTAGCAATGCCCTCGCCGCTTTTGACTGCGAAATAATCAACACGGTTGAACAAGGCACACACACAATCGTCTTTGCAAGAATAATCGCTGTTAAATCTCAAGCAATGCCCAAAACACCTCTACTCTATTATGATAGAGGTTACAGAACCATTGGCTGAGTATTTAAAAATTGAAATTTTAATAGTAGTTGGGTTTGGGGTTTAGGCAGTGTTAATCAGACTAAAACTGCACAAACCCTTCTCTAGTCATCTAAGCTAAAACCAAATTTAGATAGGGAAAAGCGAAACTTGATGCTGTCATACTATCCATATCGATGATTTTTAACCCTTTTTTCTCAAATATCTGCCTAATAAACAGAAGCAAAGACAACAATTCGGGCAATATGGAGAAACAGCCTATATAATTTCGCTTTTAACCACTACAATGTTACCTTTGTATAGTTAGTACTTATCAAGAAAGACTGAGGGATTGGGCCCTATGAAGTCTTGGCAACCTGTAGTATCAAGGTGCCAACTCCCATTCTGTTTTAACAGATGCAGATGAGTGAGATATTTTTTGATACACTTTGAGCGGCATACTTCCCTTTACCCCCTTCTGATAAGTTCAATTAATCGATTACATCGAAACCGATTTTTTAATATTATATTTATTAAAATGCCTCAATCCATTCAAGAAATTTTAAAGCAAAAAATCTTAATATTAGACGGTGCCATGGGTACTATGATACAGAGATATAAACTAGAAGAGCCTGATTTTAGAGGCGAACTCTTTAAAGATCATGAACATCCCTTAAAAGGCAACAACGACATACTCTCTCTCACTAGGCCAGATGTTATTAAAGAAATACATGCAGCCTATTTTGAAGCTGGTGCAGACATTGCCGAAACAAATACTTTTTCGAGCAGCAGCATAGCGCAGGCAGATTACTACTTAGAGAGCGAAGTTTATACAATGAATAAGGCTTCTGCCGAATTGGCCAAGGAAGTAGCCACCGAGTTCACTGCTAACCAGCCCGACAAACCGCGCTTTGTAGCCGGCTCAATCGGGCCTACCAACAAAACGGCCTCTATTTCTCCAGACATCAACGATCCCGGCTACAGGGCCATTACTTTTGATGAACTAGTAAAAGCCTTTAAAGAGCAAGCCGAAGGCTTGGCCGATGGCGGCGTAGATATGTTCTTGGTAGAAACCATCATAGATACGCTCAATGCAAAAGCAGCACTTTTTGCCTTACAAGAACTCATGGCAGAAAGAGACCAAGAATGGCCGATCATGGTATCAGGCACCATTACCGATGCCAGCGGCAGAATTTTATCTGGGCAAACTACCGAAGCCTTCCTCATTTCTGTATCGCATGTACCTCTGCTCAGCATAGGATTAAACTGTGCCCTAGGCGCCAAAGATTTGCGCCCTTACCTACAGGTTTTAGACAATAGGTCTGACTTTTTTGTGAGTGCACATCCCAATGCGGGCTTACCCAATGAATTTGGCGCCTACGATCAAACCCCGGAGCAAATGACCGAGCAAATAGAAGAATTTTTGAAAGAAGGCTTGGTCAATATCATAGGAGGATGTTGCGGTACAACTCCTGATCATATTAAATTGATTGCCGAAGCCGCAGCCAAATACAAACCAAGAAAACTTAAAGTCTTTACCGAAGCTTAATCTTTCATTTTTTTATGACAGTTAATCACAAAAATACATTGCCCCCACTTAAATTAAGTGGCTTAGAGCCTTTAGTGGTTACGCCCGATTCTAATTTTGTAAATGTTGGAGAGCGTACCAATGTAACCGGTTCTAGAAAATTTTTACGGTTGATCAAAGAAGACAACTATGAGGATGCACTATCTGTAGCCCTAGACCAAGTGAGGGGCGGCGCACAGATACTAGATGTAAATATGGACGAGGGCATGCTAGACGGTGCTGAAGCCATGGTAAAATTTCTAAACCTAATTGCTGCTGAGCCAGAAATTTCGCGCATACCCATTATGATAGACTCCTCTAAATGGGAAATTATTGAAGCAGGCCTAAAGGTAGTTCAAGGTAAATGCGTTGTTAATTCTATTTCTTTAAAAGAGGGCGAAGAAACATTTATAGAGCATGCCACTAAAATAAAGAGATACGGCGCGGCAGCTATCATTATGGCATTTGATGAAAACGGACAAGCAGATAATTACGAGAGGCGCATAGAAATTTGCAAACGCTCTTACGATGTACTCGTAGAAAAAGTAAAATTTCCACCACAAGACATCATTTTTGACCCCAATATTTTTCCCGTGGCCACAGGTATGGAAGAACACCGCCAAAATGCGGTAGACTTCTTTAGGGCAACCAAATGGATAAAAGAGAACTTACCCGGAGCCAAGGTGAGTGGCGGTGTAAGCAATGTCTCTTTCTCATTTAGAGGGAACAATGCTGTACGCGAAGCCATGCACTCTGCCTTCTTGTACCATGCCATTAAAAACGGAATGGACATGGGTATTGTAAACCCCACCATGCTAGAAGTGTACGATGAGATCCCTAAAGACTTATTAGAAAAGGTAGAAGACGTATTACTCGACAGAAAGGGCGACGCCACAGAACAGTTGCTCGATTTTGCCGAAACAGTAAAAGGCAAGTCTAAAACGAAGGTTCAAGACACTGCCTGGAGGGAGGCACCTGTAGAAAAGAGGCTTTCGCATGCTTTGGTAAAGGGAATTATTGACTACATAGATGAAGACACTGAAGAAGCTAGGCAGAAGTACGACAGGCCACTGCACGTAATTGAAGGGCCTCTTATGGATGGGATGAACGTAGTAGGCGACTTATTTGGCGCGGGAAAAATGTTCTTGCCCCAAGTAGTAAAAAGTGCTCGTGTAATGAAAAAAGCCGTAGCTTACTTGCTGCCATACATGGAGGAAGAAAAAGAGCTGATGAAGCAACAAGGCCAAATTGATGAAAAAGCCGCAGCCAAGGTCTTGCTCGCTACAGTAAAAGGCGATGTACACGATATAGGTAAAAACATTGTAGGTGTTGTATTAGCCTGCAATAGCTTTGAGATCATCGACCTTGGTGTAATGGTACCGGCCGATAAAATCATACAAAGAGCCATTGAAGAACAAGTTGATGCAGTTGGCCTGAGCGGCCTAATAACACCCTCTTTAGATGAAATGGTACACGTTGCCAAAGAGATGGAACACGCTGGGCTAAAGATACCTCTGCTAATAGGTGGTGCAACTACATCTCGTATCCACACCGCTGTTAAAATTGAGCCCCATTATTCTGGACCGGTGGTACACGTTATGGATGCCTCTAGAAGTGTGCCCGTTACCTCTGCCCTCACCGGAGAAAATGAGGAAATAAAGCAGCGTGAGATCAATAAGTATAGGGAGGAATATGAGCAAATGAGAGAAGACCACGCCAAAAGGCAAGGCTCCAAATCTTACATTTCTTTAGCACAAGCTAGGGAAAATAAAACCGCCATTGACTGGGACAAAGAAAAAATCGTAAAGCCCGGCTTTTTAGGCGTAAAAACTTTCCCCGCTTACGACCTAGCCGAACTTTCTGAGTATTTTGACTGGACGCCCTTCTTCCAATCTTGGGAACTCAAGGGTAAGTATCCTGCAATTTTTGAAGATGAAGTTGTTGGCGTAGAAGCCAAAAAGCTTTTTGATGATGCACAAGATATGCTTTTGAGAATTATTCGAGAGAAGCGTTTTACTGCCAACGGAGTCATTGGCTTTTTCCCCGCTAATGCCATCTCCGACGACGATTTGGCCGTTTACGATTTTGACGACAAATCTTTTGAGGAAGATAGAAGCAAGACCAAAGCAGTTTTGCATCACTTAAGGCAGCAAAATAAGAAATCTTCTAGAACCAATAATTTGTGCCTAACAGACTATGTGGCGCCGAAAGATACGGGCTTAGCAGATTATATTGGTGGTTTTACTGTAACCATACATGGTGCAGACAAAATGGCCTCTGAATTTGAAAAAGACCTAGACGATTACAACAGTATCATGGTAAAAGCCATTGCAGATCGTTTTGCAGAAGCTTTTGCTGAGCGATTACATCAAAGGGTACGTAAAGAATTTTGGGGCTATGCTGCAGATGAGAAACTCGATAACCAATCTCTGATTAAAGAGCAATATCAGGGTATACGCCCTGCACCGGGTTACCCTGCATGCCCAGACCACCAAGAAAAAACTACTTTGTTCGAGCTGTTGCAAGCTACTGAGCACTGTAACGTATCTTTGACCGAGAACTTTGCCATGTCGCCCGCTTCTTCTGTAAGTGGTTGGTATTTTGCAAGCCCTCATGCCAAATACTTTGGCTTGGGTAAAATTAACAAAGACCAAGTGGAAGACTACGCCAAAAGAACAGGCAAAAGTATAGAAGAAACCGAAAGATGGTTGGGTAGCATTCTGGCCTATTAAACTAAAAAGCGATGAAAGGTTTCACTTTCATCGCTTTTTAAATTGCTCCTTATAAAAGATTTAGTGAAAATTATTATCGATCATACTCAAAAACTCTCTGGTAGACTCTTCACTAAAATCCCAACTGTACTTGGAGACAAACTTCTCTTTTAAAAGGTTAATGGCTTCGTGGTAGTCGCTGCATTGATCTATTAAATCTATGGCATTGTCAAACTCGGTTTGGTCATCGCCAAAAAGTTCTTTCTTATACCTCAATTTCATGTTGAGAGGAATGTTGCCCTTCAATTGCTTTTTGTTTGAGCCTTCATTTACCTTCAGCTTTTCGTTTATGGTGGCATAACCTCTTTCATCTTCTTCTTCCTCCTCCTCATCATCATTAGTAAATAAGGAAGGCTTGGCATTGTTGTTACCATCTTTTTGCTGACTTTGCTGCAACTTTTCCAATAAAGTTTTTGGAGCTTCCTCTTGCTCCATATCCTTATTTTCATGCTCCTCGTTGTCTTCATCAGCATCGGGTACCTTGGCTTTGGTAACGCCTTCAGCTTCTTCTTCAATTTCATCCCTGAGCATAAAATCGTTAAAGCCATCTTCTTCTTTCTCTGACTCTATGCTGTCTTCAAGTGTTTTCTCACTGCTTATTAAAGGTTGGCCTTCCTCTTCGCTCTCAGTTTCGTTTTTAGAATCTTTTAGTGCTTTTTCTTCATTTTCCCAAGCACTCGGGTTTTCTTTTTGATCTTCTTCTTGGCCTTGCTCCTCTGCTTTCTTCTCCTCAAATGACTTTTCCTCACCTTGCTTTTCCTCTTGTAAAGCAGGAGCTTCTTCTTCAATAGAAGAAGTTGAGTCAGCGTCCTCTTGGCTAGATTGCTTTATTGTAGACTCCTCTGAGGCAGACTCCTCTGAGGCAGACTCCTCTACAGCAATTTCGTTTTTAATAGGCTCTGCTTGATCACTTTCCTCAGTAGCAAGGGCTTCATCTTTTGTTTCTTCTTGGGTAGAGTCTCCAAGTTTTTCTTCTTCATCAGAAAAATCTTCGTACTCAAATTTCTCTTCCTGCTCTTCTTCTTTATTTTTAGAGTCTGCAATAGACTCCGCTGTACCGGTTTCTAGGCCAAAATCGCTCTCAGTCAACTCGCTTTCCTCTTCTTCTAAATCTTCTTGTTGCACATAGGCGTCATCCAAAATGAATTGCTTATACACATCAAATTCATTGATTACTTCGGAGGCATTGCTCAATAATGCAGGATATTTTTTCATGCACTTATTAAGCACTTTTAAAGCCTTTTTAGATTTAAGTTTGTTGGCTTCCTCTTCTAGTGCATCGAAATATTTTTCGATGAGCGGAAAATGGTAGCGGAAATATTTTTTAAGCGGAAATATCTGCGTCTTTACATTGATTTTTCCATCAAAACCATCGTAAAGCGTTTCAAAATATGTTGGCGGGTCGATCAAAAAATAAATGGTCTCTCTGATAGAGGCCGCCAAAAAAGGCTCAAAATCGCTACGCGCGATACTTATATTTTTAGACAGCACATTCATTAGTTTATTAAATGTCTGTCTCACTTCGGGTGCACTATAATTAAAATAAGGGCTATGCAGTGCAGCTCCTTCTTCTTGCCAACGCAGGTACATCTTTTTTACCAAAAAAAGATTCAACTGTCTTATTTCGGTAAGATTTACCAAATGCTTGCCATCAATCTTTTCATACTTTTGATAAAAATCATCACAAATTGATGAGGCTACCTCTGCGGCGTACTCCTTAATATAAGGCTTATTAATTCTGTAACTCATAAAAAAATAGTCGTTCAGTACAAAGCGGCTGTTACTCTTAAGCTCAAAAAATTAAAATAAAAAATCCATCTGAGCTGTAAATAAAATTTACTTTATCGATGTATACAATAAACTTAAGCTAAATAACGAAAAAAATGCCTAAAAGTGTTAGGAGCTTTAAATTACAAATATTTTATCAAGATAAGTAGTTACAGAGATATAATCGATACCTATAAGTAATTGTATGATTGTTTTTTAACAAGCATTTAAAGAAACTGTAGAATACAGGATAAAAGCACTTGCACCAAGATAGGTTTATTCAACTCTACAAGGCAAAGACTCACAAGCCAAAATCTAGTATGCAAAGTAGCTAATTATAATCTAAGGTTTACAAGTACTTGCACAAGCTTAAAGTTTCTACATTAACCTGTAACATAATGCCTATTATGGGCGTTAACTATGGCATTTACCGCATCTTGTGGCATACTCCTGCGCTGCTTGCTCAACTCTTTGGCAATGTATTGATGTGCCGTTACCACAGAAGTTATATTCTGTATATTTTTTTGCCTTAGCAAATGATATTGCTTTAAAAGATCAAGCACCATTTTGATCTCTGAGAGTGTTAAAACTCTCTTGAGATATTGGGGCAAATGATAAAAAATCAGTTTGCTTTCATCAACTTCTTCTTGTTGAGCATAAAATAATCTTTTAAGGATATACATGGTAAAAAAGTAAAGGGAATAACTAACGGGTTAGTCGATTGGACAAGATGGGTTATTTACAACTTGAAAAACCTCTGCTGCAGATAACAAATCACAAGAAATAAATATTTTTGCGGTATTGAAAATCTATTTTAAAGATTCTTCTCAAATAGGTATTATTGTTAAAAATTTTCATGATAAAATTATATTTATGGACCTGAGACCTTTTCACGTTGCCTTTGCCGTTGCCGATTTAGAAGAGACACTACATTTTTACCGAGATATATTGGGCTGTGGTATAGGCCGCACCTCTGATAAATGGATAGACTTTAATTTTTTTGGTCACCAAGTAACCGCACACCATAAACCATCAGAGGTAAAAAAAGCCGATGCCAACAGTGTAGACGGTAAAAATGTACCTGTAAAACACATGGGCGTTATCCTTACAATGGACCAATGGCAAGCGCTTGCCGAAAAAGTAAAAGGCCACAAAATAGATTTTGTTATAGAGCCTTACATTAGGTTTAAGGGAGAACCCGGAGAACAGGCCACCATGTTCTTTCTCGATCCAAGTGGCAATGCTTTAGAATTCAAGGCCTTTAAAAATGATGCCTCTATTTTTGCTACAGAATAGAGTATTGCTCTTTCTAATTTTGTTTGAGCATCCAACTTTCGGCAAGATCAAAATTTTCAAAAAATTGTATTTTAAAAAAAAGGAAACGAATACACAAATAGGATAATTTTTATAAAAAAATCTTTTGATAGCACAAATGGCCCCTGCGATCAAGAAAATAAAAGGGAATTAATTAATCATTTTTCTGTTTGGTTTTTTTCTTCTTCTTTTCGATCGGCGTTTTATCTTCCCGATCCCCCCTAATATCTTCCCTGCGCTCTAGATTTTGTAGGACGTCTTGAGCTGCGTAAATCGGTGTGCAGGTGCGGTCGCCGATCGGGACCAATTCTTCCCACCTGACGCGTGTGCTCTCTTGTTTTTCGCCCCCGAACTCGTTGACTATGTAGGCATGTCGCTGGTCCTTATCGATGTCTGCAATAACATATGGGCCATATGCTTTGACGGCTGCCTGTTTTCCCTCTTTAAGTCTATTAAGTTCAATAAGCCTCATGACCCTTTCCCCTATTTTAGGATCATGACGCTTTTTAGGGCTTTTCGTCCTCTCAAATTCAGCCATTTGTTTCAGGCGAGTAGCGAGGTGTTTTCGCTGAACAATTTTTTTAACTACCTCGTACTCCTCAATAATATCCCTAAGCGATCTAGCCCGTTTTTCAACTGGTAGTGGCAGCCACTTGTCCACCTCGCGCTCGGGCTCTCTGCACTACAACATAAAAAATGGTGAAAAGCCT
>CAKZMZ010000519.1 GCA_937129345.1 uncultured Thalassovita sp.
TGTGGTCTCTCTTCTGCTATCTACAGAGTAACCGGTTACAATAATCTCCTCTAACTCCGAGGCGTCTTCTTGCAATGTTATATCGATGGTAGATTGTGCCCCTACTTGGATTTCTTGCTCTCTAAAGCCAATAAAGCTAAAGCGCAACACCTGGTCTTCTGCCGCATTGATTTGGTACTTGCCGTCAATATCGGTAATAGTACCCGTTGTTGTTCCTACGATCAGCACACTCACACCGGGTAGTGGTTGATCATCTGCTCCTGAGATAACTGTACCACTAACAGTACGCTGTGTTGGATCGTAGCTTTCGCTTTGAGCTACCATTTTACTGGAAGCCAGTGTCGGAGTTTCACTATTTTGTGCCTGAACTGTGAAGCAGGCCGCCAAAAAGGCTAGCAAAAACGTAAACCTCCTGTAGTTGAAGTAATTCTTCATCATCATACTTAGGTTTATTAATTTATAATTAAAAAAAGAAATGCACTCTTAATTAGAATCATTAAGAGATATCTTGAAAGCTAGGACAAATCTGTCTCGGAGACATTCTTACTAGCCATAAACTATCTTTAGAGAAAAAACAATGAAAGTAAATGTGTAATTTTGAAGTCATCATTTTCATATTTAGTTAAGTAATGCTATTGAGTTATCAGCTGTATTCTTATGTAAGTTCCTTATTACGAAGTTACAATTTTTATTAAAAAAACATAAAAATACAATACAATACAAACATTAAATTCGATAGAAACCACATTATTGACCATTATTACTTGTATTAGCCAGTATATTATAAACCTAGGCATAAAAAGTATCCAAAAAAGAAATATCTGTTTGGTGTAATTTTTATACGCTAATTTTTAACTATTTTAGAGGCTTTTATTTATAAAAGGTTAATCATTTCTAGGGATGTGCCATAGGTCTTCTTCTAAGTCTACTCCGCCTTGTGTTTGTTCCTGTACTGTTCTATCTACTATAAACACACCCGTTTTCGCCATATCTTCAAAGTTATCAACTCCCTTCTTAAAACCTCCTCGAGTTCTATGGATATTGAACTTATTGGAAAATTTTCTGCCAAAGGCCTGTTCTACCCCTTGTTTTCCAAGCATAAAACCTAGTAGACCTCCCCAAGTAGCCGTGGGGTTGTCTGAGTCCCAACCTGCCAAAGCACCTATTTTAATGGTCTCTTTCAAATCGCCCTCGCCGTAAAAGAGACTTACCAAACTTGCCCCGAAATTGATGCCTGCGGCAAAACATCCCTTACAGGCAGGTTCTTGGGTGGGTGCCATGTAACCATCTTCATTTCGCACTTGGTACTTTTCATAAAGGGAATCTCTGGCGGCTTCCCAAGGAATCCCTTTCTCATATTGCTCTTTTACATAATTGTACATGCTGGCCGAATAAGAGTCTTCGGGTAATCGTTCCCTAGCCTTTTCTGCCAACCAAAATACTTGTTCTTTTATGCTTTTGCTGGTATCTACTACAGAAGCTAGAGAATACATCACCACATAAAACTCAGAGATCCAAGCGGCATTTTCACGAGCGGTAGTTCTAATGGGTAAGTAAGCCAAATCTAACGCTACCTCAGGCCTGCCCGGCGCAAAAAAACCAAATATCTCTGTAGTAAGCTGGGCATCGATCATTTCGAAATCAGGGTTGTTGGCCGGGTCGCTGGTCTCGGGCGGTAGCATGCCATCTAGCATAAGGTTATGCGCTGTTTGGTTCGAAACCCAAAGGAAGTTTTCGGGTTGGCCATTCCCGCTTTTAAAAGGCGTGTTTGCATCAGAGTAGATGTGCTTTAACCAACCCTTCCTAATTTGCTCAGCACTTAATTTAGACACCTTATTATTATAGGTGATGTATTGGTACATATATTCTATGTCTGTATCGTCGTCGGCACCCCAAACATCGCCTTCATCCACAAAGTAAAAATCTATGGTATCTGCTAAGGCGTTAAGGTTGTCTATACTCCAAAGATTTGGGTGGTCAGGCCCGCCCCAGTTTTCTCTGGTATAAAAGCCTGCTCCCCTACCATCCATGCCCTCACCTCCTATTTTATCCATTTCAGTAATGAGGCCTGTCCAGTTGGCAATGCATTGCGCTAGCCAAAAGCCATACAACTTTTTTTGATAAGCCGCTCTTGATATAATAATTTCATTACCCGTTGGTGCATATGCTTCGTAATTTAGTGTAGAATCCTTAACTACCTGCTGGGCATTTTGTGTGTTATCGGCCTTGTTGGCACAACTTGATAATGCTACAACAATGAACAAAATAAAAGTAGAGTAAATTGTAAGTTTCATAGTCATATCTTCATTCTTAAAAAAGAGCTTTACTGTCTAAAGCGATTTGGGATTGAAGATATTAAATTTGTTCTGATTTGCGAACCTGACTGGTCACTACTCTTTAAAATAATCTACTACAAATACTTTTTGCATGTGTGGCTTAAGTACTTTTTGAAAGGCCAAATGTGCTTCGTGGTGCTGATAGGCACTTAATGCTTTCATAGATGGAAAAGTTAGCGTGAAGCAATGGGTAAAACCTTGATGGTGATTCTCCGGGCTGATGTTAAGACCAAACTCTATATCAAGCAAATTGGGGACTTTGCCTTTCAACGAGAGAAAAGTATCTACTACTTTTTGTATCTCTAACTCAGTAGAAGTTTCTTGAAACTGGAAAAGAACGACGTGTCTTAATTTATTTTCCATACTCAAATATTATATTATGCCGGGAACCGATCCACCATCTACTCTTATGGCTGCCCCATTGGTTGCTGCTGCTAAGGGGCTGCTTAAATAGACAACCGTGTTGGCTACCTCCTCGGTGGTGGCAAAGCGTTGCAGCAGCGAAGTGGTCCGTACATCTTTAAAAAAATTATCGGCTACTTCTTTTTCCGTAATGCCTTGTTGTTCTGCGGCACCTTTTAAGAATCGCTCAGCCCCTTGAGATAAAGTAGAACCAGGCAAAACAGCATTGACCGTAACCGCTGTGCCTTTGGTCGTTTGTGCCAATCCCCTTGAAATGGCTTGTATCATAGCTTTAGTAGCACTATATGCAATTAAATCTTCAGGTACTAGCATAGCACATTCACTTGAAATAAAAATGATGCGTCCCCAGTTTTTCTCTAACATGTTGGGCAATACTTTTCTAGATAATCTCACCCCACTCATCACATTTACCTCAAACATGCGCTGCCAATCTTCGTCTGTAGTATCAGCAAATTGCTGCGATGCAAAAATGCCTACATTATTAATAAGGATATCTATTTGACCAATATCGTTCAAAAGTTTCTCTACGCTTTCAGCTGAAGAAAAATCTGCCGTTAAGCCTGATACTTTTGCATCAGGTACTTCACTTTTGAGCTTATTGATAGCGGCTTCAATTGTACTTTCTTTTCTACCGTTAAGAATTACCTCGGCGCCTTCTTGGGCAAATGTTTTCGCAATGGCAAAGCCTATGCCTGAGGTTGAGCCAGAGATAAAGGCTTTTTTATTTTCGAGTTTTAAATTCATAATTTATCCGATTCCTAGTGGGCTGAATATCCACCAAATCAATAATACACCTATAATTAATAGTATAGTTAGCCAAGCATCAGAACTCAGGGCTACTTTTGGCTTTACATCCTTTTTTTGAAAGGTAACCAATCGTAAAACTTCAGCACTTTGTGGTTGTCCCATTTTACTTACCAACATCAATACCGCCGCACTAAACACAAACAAGATAATGGCATAATGCAAGAAGTTAATGCTTAAGAGTATTCCTAAAAAAGAATCTTCTGCTATTTGTATGATGCCTTCTTTACTCATAAACTCCGTAACCAATCTTAAGATACCCAAGCCGAAACCTGTCCAAAGCGAAACAATAGCGCCTTTGGCATTGATCCACTGAAAATACAAACCGAATAAGAATACTGCCGCAATCGGTGGCGATATGTAGGCTTGCACACTTTGTAAATAGCGGAAAATTCCACCGCCCATGAGGGTTTTCATAAAAGGAATCCAGCCGAGACTAAATATCACTAATAGCACTGTAGCAATCTGCCCTACCCAAACCAATTCTTTTTCTGTTGCTTTTGGTTTGTATTGCTTGTAAAAATCAATAGTGATTAAAGTAGAAGAAGAGTTAAAGGCCGATGACAAAGAACTCATTAATGCTGCCAACAAGCCAGAAATAGCCAAGCCTTTTAAGCCGACTGGCAAGAAGCCCGTGATCATGGCAGGCAATGCTTGATCAGGATTATCTAATGAAAAGTCTAGCATCCCCTTTTGTGCCAAAGCATAAGCAATTACCCCAGGTAAAAAGAAGAGGAACACAGGCAGTAATTTGAGGAAGCCTGCAAACAAAGTACCCTTGCGCGCATTGCTTAAATCTTTGGCAGAGAGTGTCCTCTGAACTATAAACTGATCGGTACACCAATACCACACACCTAAAATAGGAGCTCCGAATAACATCCCCGTCCAAGGGTAGTCTGAATCGCCTATTGCCCGCCATAAGTTAAAAAAGCGGTCAACGGGTGGGTTGCCCGCTTCTAAAGATGCTTGTGATATGGCTTCTACCATAGCATCCCAACCTCCAAGCTGGCTCAAACCAAAGTAGGTAACAGCCGCCGTACCAATCAGTAAAATAAAGGTTTGGATCATATCGGTATAGATAACCGCTTTTAATCCTCCTAGGACAGTGTAAAAACCTGTTGCCAATACAGTAACGATAGCGCCCGTCCAAAAGGGAATGCCCATGGTCTCAAAAACCAAGGCACCTGCAAAAATGATCAATGAAATTTTGGTGAGCACATACGCCAATACCGAAACCACAGAAAGATAATTTCTACAAGCTTTGGAGTAGCGCAACTCCAAAAACTCTGGCATGGTATAAACGCCAGTTCTCAAATAAAAAGGGACAAAGACCCAACCCAGTAAAATGAGTATTAAGGATGCTAGTATCTCAAAATTGGCTTGGGGCATTTCTGCACGCGCACCTGCCCCTGATACGCCAAGTATGATTTCAGATCCTATGTTAGAAGCAAAAAGCGAAGCACCGATTACAAACCAGCCTTCGTTTTTCCCTGCCAAAAAATAATCGCTTGAGTCTAAGTCTGATTTCTTTTTATTGCTGCCGCCACCTTCTGACGCCCACCAGGCTATCCACAGTACGATGGCAAAATACCCGCCTATTATAGACAGGTCCCAAAAATGTAGGTTTTCCAGCATGTTAGTAATTGAATGAGGTAAATTAATCCAAGATATAAAGGTTAAATTGGGAGGTCATTATGAAACCTAATTTTTTTTGAAATCCAAAACACACAAAACAGTATGACACTTCATTTAGCCGTCATGCCGAGCAAAGCGAAGTCGCGGTGACGATGGTATAATATGTCATGAGCAGCAACAGCGAAATAATCTGTAGCCATAAGCATAGCTAGCAGACTCTTTCGCTTTGCTCAGATTAACGGGGAAAGGCATTTTCAAATGACTCCTCCGTAATCCATCTTACCATTTCTCTAACCCAAGCAACTTTTTGCCTAAATCATTGAGCTCGGCTGTTTCGTAACGGGTTTGCTCAAAGTTTCTCGGATCACCAGGGAAGGCGTAGCCACTGGGCGCTATCCTGTTTTTCCAAGAATTGATTCGCCAGTTTTTCAATTCCTCGTTATCCTCTTCGGCTGGCATCATGGAGATGTATTGGGCAATTCTTACCTTATTGCCTGAGCGGTTGGGACGAATGCCATGCGGCTGTGTACTATTGAAAATCAATAGATCTCCAGCTTCTAATTTTACTTTCACAATCTTATCCTCCAAGCCTGAAACATCTGGTTGAAAGTGGTCGCGGTCTGCGGGTTGTGTCTGCTTCCAGGTCTCATAATTTCTATATAACCAAGGAATGCATTGGAAACCTCCCATATTTTCGTCAGTTTGATCGGCCAAAGCCAATACGCCTTGCACGTTTTGTGGTTTGGTCTCAGGGTCATAATCCCAGTGGATAAAGCCCTTGTACTCATGGCCAGGTTTCATAGGGAAGTTTAAGTTGGCCCTATCTATGGTTGCCCATAGTTTTTCGGTACCCCAAATATCACAAAAGGCATCATATACTTTTTGGGTTTGGCGGTTGTTCCATAATGCCTGTGTATTGTAAACCTCTACCATGCCAGTGCCGGCTAGCTCCTTCATTTGCATTTCAGCTCGGGGAGCGGTGTACCAAGTCTCTGGATCATTGGGGTCTTTTTCTTCGAACTCCCATAAAAACTCAGCAGTTTTTAGCGCCTGTTCTCTTGGCACTGCATTCTTTATTACAATGTACCCGTTTTCTATCCAAAATTTCCAATCTTCTTCGCTGAGTACTTTTAATGGCTCTCCGTTTGAGCGGTCGTTCAGTTTTTGCTTGCTACTTGTAGCAGTTGAAGGATTACCGGGGATTTCTTTATGGTTTTGGTTGGGACTTTCTCTTTCTATTGTAGTTTCTTTTTCGTTTTTCATATTTATCAGTTTTTGAAGAGTAAATGAATTTTGATACATAGCAAAGATAGTGAGTTCTGCATTCCCATTTCTACGCCTATAATGATGTGAATTTGAACTATATTGATTTTTTATCTAAATTCAAGAGCATCTTTATGTAAATTTTGTAGATTTTTAATGAAAACTGAACTTGAAGAGATACAACCCGATGAAAACCGCTCTTTTAGTTTAATGGTAAATCCTAATTTGAGCGATTTCTTTTTCTGGCACTTTCACCCTGAGTATGAGTTGGTTTTTATAGATGGCGCCAATGGAAACAGACATGTAGGCCAACATCTATCAAAATTTAAGGGCAGCGATATGGTACTCATTGGTTCTTACATTCCACATTTAAATTTTGATTATGGAGTAAAAACCAGGTATGAAAAAATGGTGGTACATCTACGGTCTGATTTCTTAAAGCAAGATGTTGATGGCATGCCTGAACTGCAAGGAATCAAAAATTTGCTTATTCAATCTCAGCATGGTATTGCTTTTGGTGAAGCCACCAAAAAAGAAATAGGGCCAAGATTAAAAATGCTCCCCAAGTTATCCCACTTTAAAAAATTTCTAGAAATATTGGATATTTTGTGCTACCTGCAACAAGCTAAAGATAAGATTCTGTTGCATACTCAACCTGTTAAAAATCAATTTACTAGAAAGGATCAAGATAGATTGAAACATATTTATACATTCGTAGATCAACACTTTAGGGAAAAAATAGACATTACCGAAGTGGCTGAAATGAGTCATTTATCTAACGCGGCTTTTTGCCGGTATTTTAAGAAAATGACCAAGTTAACATTTACCGCATTCGTAAATCATTACCGAATAGACAAGGCTAAAAAAATGCTATTGCAAGATAAAAATGTAACCGAGGCCTGTTTTGATTGTGGGTTTGAAAGTCTGTCTTATTTCAATCGCACTTTTAAAAAAGTTACGGGCAAAAATCCAACAACATTTAAAAAGGAACACCTTAGATAAAAAAATATCTGAATTAGAACCAATTATAACTAAATTGATGTTTAACAGAAAGACCTTAGCAAAATGCCAAGGCCTTTATCAATTTCAGAGTTACTTTACCAAAGTAATAGTACAATTATAAACCTTCAGTACGTATGCTATTTACGCACTGAAGGTTTTTTCAATTTATTTAATGACTACTTTTATGCTTTTCTGATTGGCACCATCAGAAGCGAAAATGATGTAAACGCCAGTTTTTAGATTGCTAGGCAAGTGCACTTGCTTTTGTACAATTCCATTACCATCAATTTCAACTTCACCCATTTTCAAAAGACTGCCCGTTACATCCATTATCTTGTAATGCAACCTGCGGT
>CAKZMZ010000520.1 GCA_937129345.1 uncultured Thalassovita sp.
CCCTGCCTACGAATGGAATTTCAGTGATGTAAATCCACCGGTACACGCATGGGGTGCCTGGAAGGTTTATCTCATTGAAAAGGAAATGACTGGCAAGGCAGATATTGACTTTTTAGCTACCATTTTCCATAAGCTTTTAATGAACTTTACTTGGTGGGTAAACCAAAAAGACTCAGAAGGTAACAATTTATTTGAGGGGGGCTTTTTAGGACTGGATAACATCGGAGTTTTTGATAGGAGCAATAGCCTGCCTACAGGTGGCAGAATGGAACAGGCCGACGGCACGGCATGGATGGCTATGTATGCACTAAATATGCTGCGCATAGCTTTGGAGATTTCCCAAATAAGGCCGCATTACCAAGAAATGGCCTCTAAGTTTTTTGAGCATTTTTTGAGTATTTCTGCAGCTATGTTCAATATTGGTAAAGAGCATGTAGACCTGTGGGATGAAGAAGACGAGTTTTATTACGATGTGATCCACCCAGAGAATCAACCAGGTAGTAGGCTTAAGGTGCGTTCTATTGTAGGGGTAATTCCTCTGTTTGCGGTTGAGGTTTTGAAGCCTGAGTACCTTAAATCTTTGCCTGATTTTACTAGGCGCTTGCAATGGGTCTTGCAAAACAGACCAGATTTGGCAAGACTTATTTCAAGATGGTATGAGCACGGAAAAGGAGAGACCCGCATGCTATCTTTGGTGCGTATCCATAGGCTAAAATGTATATTAAAACGCCTATTGGATGAGACCGAATTTCTATCTGATTATGGTGCGCGTGCACTTTCGAGGTATCATAAAAAACATCCTTACCATTATGAGTTAAATAATGTTATTTACTCAGTGGCCTATGTTTCGGGAGAGTCTGATTCTTCTCTCTTTGGAGGTAATTCTAATTGGCGAGGTCCTATTTGGTTTCCTATTAATTTTTTGTTGGTAGAGTCGCTACAAAAATTTTATGAGTATTACGGCGATGATATCACGATGGAGTATCCGACGGGTTCTGGCAAAGAACTGACCATAAGCGAAATAGCTAAAGAAATTGGGATGAGGCTGATAAAATTATTTCAGCTTAATAAAGATGGCACAAGGGTCTACCAAGATGAGCATAAAAAGCTATGGAAAAATAAAGAATTTAAAGATTACCTCATGTTCTATGAATATTTCGATGGCGATAATGGTCGAGGTTTGGGCGCTTCCCACCAAACTGGCTGGACGGGTCTCATCGCAGAGTTGATCGGTATGTATGGAAAATGATTGTGCGAGTCAACTTTGCCATCGTAGGTTAATAAAGTCGATTGAGGCCTTTACTATAAATTTTTATTTTTCTCGGTTCAACCTATAAGGGTTATGTCTATTTTAGGCCTTTAAAGCCTATGTTTTAAGATAAAACCTCAAAGGGTTAGTCAAATGTATGGTTAGATTGAGTCCTTTAAAGTATACTGAATAGACTGGTTTAAAAATCATTTTGAGATTAAAACTGTTGTGGTATATTTAAAATGAATCAAATCTTTCGATAAAGAGTATGGACAAGCAAAGCGTATTTTCCAATGAAGAATACTCTAGATATAGTAGGCATTTTATCTTACCTGAGATTAATGTAGCTGGCCAAGAAAAAATGAAGAAGGCGCGTGTGTTGGTAGTTGGCTCTGGTGGTTTGGGTAGTCCCGTGTTATTGTACCTTGCAGCAGCAGGAATAGGTACCATTGGCATAGTAGATTTTGATACCATAGACAAAACCAATCTACAAAGGCAGGTTTTGTTCTCTACTTTTGACGAGGGTAAGCCGAAGGCAGTTCAAGCCAAAGAGCGCATATTACAGCTCAACCCTCATGTTAATGTGAGGCTTCATCAAGTTAAAATAGACTCTTCAAACGCCTTAAATATCATAAAAGATTATGATGTGGTGGTTGATGGCACAGATAATTTCCCTACTAGATATTTGATCAACGATGCTTGTGTGCTTAGTAAGAAGCCAAATGTATTTGGTTCGGTTTTTAGGTTTGAAGGGCAACTTTCTGTATTCAATTATCAGTATGATGATGGGAGTTTTAGCCCAAATTACAGAGATGTTTTTCCAGAGCCACCTGCACCGGGAGAAGTGCCTAATTGCGCAGAAGGCGGTGTTTTGGGTGTTTTGCCTGGTATTATCGGCTGTTTTCAAGCTAACGAGGTTATAAAAATCGTATGTGGCATTGGAGAAGTATTGGCTGGAAAAATGCTTTTACTCGATACACTGACACTTCTTACCAGAACCATAAAAATTAGGAAACAGCCCGATAATCCGATTTCGGGAGACAACCCGACTATTGATGCGCTCATTGATTATGAAGCCTTTTGCAATATTCAGCAGCCTGCCCATATAGACAAAACTCCCATAGAAGAGTTGGATGTTTATAACTTACAAAAACTACTGTCTTCAGATATGGAACAAATACGTGTAATTGATGTGAGAGAGCCTTATGAATATGAAATTTGTAACATTGGAGGAGAACTATTTCCGCTAAGCACGATAGATCAAGTAGATTTAGATTTTAACGAACAAGAAAAAGTGGTGGTCCATTGCAGAACCGGTGTAAGAAGCGCTAAGGCCATTAAAAGCTTGAGAAAAAAATACAAAGATGTTAATTTCTACAACCTTAAAGGTGGTATTTTAGATTGGATAGAAAAAATAGATGATTCAATGGCAAAATATTGATATTAAGTAGAAAGAGCTTGGCTTTCTGTAAAGAGTGATTTTAAATGTTAGCATTACTTTTTTAACTTGCAATATGTTTGAAACTCTCTGTTATTAACAGTGTTTTTTTGAATAGAAACCAATTTTTTAATTATTAAATTTAAACCAATGGCAATTAGATTAGGTGATACCGCACCAGACTTTTCGGCTGAAACCACAATGGGTACTATCAACTTTCACGAGTGGTTAGGCGATAGTTGGGGAATCTTATTTTCTCACCCAGCAGACTTTACGCCTGTTTGTACAACGGAGCTTGGTACTGTAGCTTCTCTAAAAGAGCAATTTGATAAAAGAAATGTAAAAGTTATTGCAATAAGTGTGGATGGACTTGATTCGCACAATCAGTGGCTACCAGACATAAATGAGGTAAATAATGTAAATATGAATTATCCTATAATTGCAGATGAGGATAAAAAAGTAGCTTCAATGTATGATATGATTCATCCGAATGCTAGCGATAAGGCCACGGTTAGATCTGTATTTGTAATCGGGTCCGATAAAAAAATTAAGCTGACACTTACTTATCCGGCCTCTACAGGAAGAAACTTTGACGAGATTTTAAGAGTAATTGATTCTCTACAATTAACCTCTGATTATAGTGTGGCTACTCCTGCAAATTGGAAAGACGGAGAGGATTGTATAATTGTACCTGGTGTTAAAGATGAGGAAATTCCAGAGAAATTTCCTAAAGGACATAAAGTTGTTAAGCCTTATTTAAGGACTACACCACAGCCCAACAAGTAATTTTTAATGGTCGGTAGCAATACCGACCTTATTTGTTTTCTATTTTTAGCACACCGTTTTCTACTGAGATAAGCTGTATTAAGCTAGAGTTAAAATTATTCCAATTGTTTAGGTCAATATACTCTTCAGTATTTTCCTTCAGCACTAAAGCCCTAATTGCTTTTTTATTTATACCCCAAGTGAGTGGTTTTTCTTCTGCAATTACTTCGGGTAAATCTGAACCTATAGATTCGAGAAAATAAGCCTTGCCCTTGCCAAACACATGAGCTAGACCATCCTCTTCTATTACAACTGCGGTTTCCTCTTCTACGCCAATTCCTTTAGCATTGCTATTAAAATCTTTTTTTAATCTTGCCATAAAAGCGATATGTCGACCGATTCTGCTAGGGTTGTTATAATGTGTATCAGTGATGACATTTTGTAGTATTTCTATGTCAAAAAGGGTGTTTTTCTGTAAAGATGCGTATTCGATATATGGATCATTAAGTACCTCATCAGAATAAACAGTACCTTTTAGAGCATCGAAAATGTACTCTCCAAGAATAGCACAGCCTGCACTGGTACCACCCAACACAATTTTTTTGTCTATGACTAAGCGAGCGAGGGTCGCAGCTAATTTAGTGTTTCCCCAGAACTTTACGTAATCTGCTTGATTTCCTCCTGCTATAAAAATACCTTCAGCTGTTTCTAGATTTTTGATGAGCTCTTGGTCATTGGCCAAATCTCGGCTATCTATTAACAGCGTTTCAACCGAATTAACCCTTCCATCTGCCAAATTGAAAAGGTATTGATTATAAGCATCACCGCCTGAAGCTCTTAATATTTTAATATCGCCGCCATTTACTTTTTCAATCATCCAATACATTGCCTTATCAACATCCCATCCTCCACCCATTAACAAAAAGCCTGTAGATACTATGCTTTCTAAATCTTTATTGTTACCTATTTTTCCTATACTAGCAGGTGAAGTTGTTTTTTCAACATTTTCAAAAGACGTCACCTCTTCATTATCCTTGCAAGAGATGAGTAACAGTATTAAAATATTCAGATAAAATATTCTACCCATTTATTTTTCGCATCTTATAAATAAAAAAGCTCCTTCAAGTTAATGAAGGAGCTCGATATTTGGAATTGAAATTTAGTTGATTAGAAGTTTTCTTGTTTGTCTGTAAGACTTAGTCTTGATATCGATAATATACAAGCCTTTGTTCAAGTTGTTTAAATTGAACGTACCATTGAAATTACTATCGATTGCATTTTCGAACACCTTTTTACCTGTTGTGCTGAAAATCTTGATCAAACCAGTTTCATTTTTCTCTGCTGATAACTCTACTCGTATTTTTCCATCACTAGGGTTAGGAAATACTTCAAAATTGCCAAAGAAAAGAGCATCGTCTAAATCGGTAACTACGCTTACTGTTGCACTGTACTCAGAAGAAACTTCGCCGTTCGTAGCTTTGATTCTATAGAAATAAGTCTGACCGGGATTATCTACAGTTCTCACGAAAGAAGTCTCTGCAGCACCAAGGGCTGCAATTTGCGAAAATGGTCCAGCGTCACTTGTAGATTCTTCTATGATGTATCCGTCAACGTTTTCAGTAACTGCGTCCCAAGCTAATTCTACTTGGTCAAGATTGGTTGCAGAAGCAACAGCTGTAAAATTAGCAGGTGCTGCCGGTGTTGCTGGTAACGTTGAAGCCTCTAATGTGTTACTAAAAGCTGACGTAGTAAATGCATTTGATGCTAAAACTCTGTAGAATATAGTAGTATCTGGAGTTAAGCCAGTATGCGTATAGGTAGTTGTTGCGTCATCAACTCTGGCCAATTCAACAAAGTCTACACTATTAGCAGTAGCTGAGCTTTCAATAACATACTCATCAATTTCACCTGTTCCTGCTGTCCAGCTTATTGTAATTTCAGTATCAGTACTATCTGTGGCCACGAGGTCTGTGGGCTCTCCAATAGGAGAAGCTTCAGTTGTGGCATTTACTGTAGCGGTATACTCAGAAGCCGCATTGTTATTGATGGCTTTTAACCTGTAGTATACTGTTGTAGAAGGTGCAAGACCTGTGTGGCTGTAAGTAGTTTCTCCGGCAGCTGGGCTAGCTAGTAAGGTAAATGTACCTTCGGTACCCGTATCTGAACTTTCTAATTCATAACCAGTAATAGTTGATGAAGGTGCTGTCCAAGAAAGGTCGATTTGACTACTGGATATTACCGTAGCTGTTAATGCCGTAGGAGCATCAGGCGTCTCAGAAAGCGTGGTTCCACTCACCACAGTGCTATATCCTGAAGAAACCCCACTACTCACTGTTTTAACTCTGTAAAATACTGTAGTATCTGCAGTAAGGCTTTCATGAGTGAAAGTTGTAGTTGCAGCATCTACTGTAGCTAGTTCTGTGAACGTGCCATCTGCTGCATCTGAACTTTCTAGAACGTAATTGTCTATAGCACCGCTTACAGCGTCCCAATTGATTTCTATAGTAGTGGCAGAAGTTCCTTCTGCTGTGATACCTGTTGGACCGTCTGGTGTTTCAGTGGTAACTTCTTCTACATTGCTATAATCAGAAGAACTAATACCATTAACAGCTTTTACTCTGTAGAAATAGGTAGTACCACCTGCTAGGCCTGTGTCAGAGAAAGCTGTTTCAGAAGCAGCTAAAGAATCAACCTGAGCGAAAGATGCTTCTTCGTTCACTGTTGCTCTTTCAATTACATAGCCTGTTATTGTACCAGTCACTGCATCCCAAGCTAAATCTACCTGTGCATCAGAAATTACAGTTGCCACTAAATTTTGAGGGGCATTTGGTGCAGCCGGAAGCGTAGTCGCACTTTCGATTGTACTATATTCAGAAGAAAGGCCTAGATTATTTGCCTTTATTCTGTAGAAGTATGTAGTTTCTGCTGTAAGGCCAGTATGTTCAAATTCGGTATTTGCTTTATCAATCTCATCAACCACAGTGAAGTTTTGGTCATCACCTACCGATACCTCTATGGTATATGTACTCACGTTTCCAGCTAAGGCATCCCAACTCAATTGTATGGCTACATCTGATATTGCAGTAGCTGTTAAGCCTGTTGGAGTGTTAGGAGCTGTATTAGCAATGGTTTCCTCAAAGGCCACCGCCCAATTATGTAGTGTCGCACCTCCTAAAGTTGCGGCTTGAGTATCACTATCTCTTAGGTTACCCCTAGGAGCAGCTGCAGTGGCAGCATACGAAACTCTAGCGTCTCCACCAACTATTCTGTCCGCTGTGATGACCACTTTGTTTCCTTCAGATATACTAACGTCTGTAATTGTAAGCTGACCGTCAGTATCGAATAACTCGAAACCAGAGTTTCCTGGATTTGTAACAGTTGTTGCATCTAAGACCAATGGAGCGACAGGCACATTAAATTCAATGGTAACAGTATTTCCAGCTTTAGCAATATTTGCTGGAGATACGCCAGTCCAGCCACTTTCTTGAAAGGATACGGCTTGATACAATTTGGCAGCGTACTGACCCAATTGTTGGCGCCCAGCCTCCGTGGTATTATCGGTAAAGTATCCTGGTGCTGTAATGTAAAGATTAGCAGCTTGTTTTGCAGCTCTATACTGTGCCACAGCTATCAAAGGGTCTGAAGATTGAGTAATGAATACAGGGAAAGTTGCACCTGTAGAATCTAAAGCAGTATTGATATCAGCATTTAAATCTGCAGCTAGTTGAACTAAAGCAGTTGTGTAGGCAGCAGTGTCTGAGCCAGCATCGGCATCACCTTGTAATAAGTTAACTGCTTGTAACTTATGAGTAAGGGACTTACCATTAGCTAAAGTTTGTGCATTATCAATCTGAGCGATGAGTTTGTCGTATGTGGCATTTCCTTTTGTTAAGTCGGCTAATTTTCCTCCAGTTAAACCTGCAACTGTACCTAGTACTTCATAACCAGTGTAGTCGTTTTCAGGGTTGGCTAATTCATTAAGTAAGGTTTTAAAGTGGTAAGCAGCAGCTTTGGTCATTCCTCCAGCTCCACCATTAGGCATCACTGCGAAGTCAGTACCATTTTCACTTTCGATTCCGGTATCAAAAACCAAGTTTTGGTCAGTAGCCGAAGTGGCCGTGGTACCTAAAGCCAAATCATCACCAAGAGTAGCTATTTGGTTTACATCAAAATATTTTGGTGGAAGAGGAGAAGTTGTAGCACTAATAGGTGTACTGAAAGCACCATCTGCAGCGCCTGTTCTTGTTGCTCTAATTCTGTAAGTGTATTCAGTACCAGCTGCTAAACCTGTATGTGCAAAATAATATTCAAATTGACCAACAGTAGCAAGTGTAGTATAGTTATCACCTCCATCCGTCGAAAATTCAATTTCATAACCATCTGCTCCAGAGACTGGGCTCCAACCTAAATCGATTTCGTCTATTCCTTTAACCAAGGCTTTTACGTTTTGAACTTGTGCAGGCGCAGTAGGTGTAACGTTTGCTTCATCATCGATTTTTATAACTTCGATAAAGTCAACAATACCGAAAGTAACCGGTGCTACCATAGAAATTTCTATGGTGTGCGTACCAACGGCTAAACCCGTAAAAACATTATTGGACTCGAACACTCCAAAATAAGAACCACCAAAATTAGGGCTCAATGGAGAGAGACTTGAATTATTAAGAGTAAATGTCTCTGCATCTCCATCTAATTTAAATGCATATCCATCTTGCATAGATGTGGCACTTACAGCAGTTCCCGTTCTTACACGAACGTTAATCACATATTCGGCTGCTGCATCGTCTACATTAAAATCAATACTTATAGCATCAACCTGATCAGGTAAGATAACACCTCTACCATCACCACTTGTGCTGCTCAGTGCTTCAGAAAAGCCAAAGCCGATAGCAGTATTGGTGCCTGTATCTGGATTTGCCCCATCATTTACAACTGTGTAATCATCTTCTGCCTCGAGAATCTCAGAAGAAACGATTGCTTTACCTGCCGGAATTGGGACATTGTTTGATTTTACAGGAGTTGTTTTTTCATT
>CAKZMZ010000521.1 GCA_937129345.1 uncultured Thalassovita sp.
CAGTTGATACTGCGCCACAATCCACTGCAGATTTTGAGAAATGTATAGTAGTCAGTGGCAAGATATGCTTTTTGAAATTAAGTGAATTTTTGTGGGTTTGAGTCTAACTACTATACATGCAATAATTATATCGTCCGCAATTGCGGATGCTTGAGTAGCGCATTTGTAGTAGTAAAACTTCAGTCAAAAAAAAGTGTGTAATGGAATACACAGCAACTTGCTAAAACCGAGTATTGACCGCCACGCATTTAAAGGCAAAAATTGAAAATTACTTGCCTATCTGCTACACATGCACATTTATGAATAATGGAATGATGCTTGGAATATTTAGTGTGAATTTAATTTAAATATATTTCAAATAAAGTTATGATAGCAGAGAAAGAAACGAAGAGAAAGAGAATTTTTAGTAAGTTAGGTTATTCGCAAGAAGAGACGAATGATTTAGTAGGTTTAATGAATACCTTACTCGCTAATTATAACGTACATTATCAGAAACTAAGAAATTTCCATTGGAATGTGGTTGGTGCTGATTTTTTCGATATCCATGAGCAGTTCGAAATGCAGTACAATGATGCAAAGGAATCGATAGATGAGATAGCCGAACGCATTAGAGTATTTGGAAAAACGCCGCTCAGTACAATGAAAGATTACTTAGAAGAATCTGAAATTAAAGAGGCGAGTACCGACTTAGAGGCCATGCAAATGGTAAAATTCATCATAGAAGATTATAGATTATTGATGGAGAAAATGTTTGATGTATTAGAAATGGCCATAGAATATGGTGATAGCGGTACAGAAGACATGGTGAAAGCTCAGATTAAAAAATTAGAGAAATATCACTGGATGATGACTGCATTTTCAAGTGAAAAAGACAAATAATTATGATGAACGAAGAAGAAATTAGACATCATCAGAATAATATAAATAATTTAATCAATCAGCTAATTATAGAGACTAATAGGCTTAGTCTTGACGAATTTATGAAGAATGAGCAATTGAAAGAAAGAGTTTTTGCACAAATGCAAGAACTTGGTCAGGCGGCTCAAGAAGTTTTAATGGCCAATCCAGACATTGATGATGCGTCAGCAAGTTTTGACAAATCAATTTATGAAAAGCTCGCAACATTAAGAAATGCGAGATACCATCAAGAAACAGAAAGAGGATTGGCAGAAGGTCTATGGAACATTATAAAATATGACCTCATAGAAATAGAGCCGCATTTAGAAAAATAAAATAGAGGATAGTAATACTAATATGAAAGCAAGCAGGTTTTTGCCTGCTTGCTTTTTTTTAGAGTCCTTTATCATACTTTGTCAAATACCAATCTATGGTCTTTATAATGCCTGTTTCGAAATTTTCGTCAGCTTTCCAGCCAAGTTCCTTTTCTATTTTCGTCGCGTCTATGGCATAGCGTCTATCATGGCCGGGCCTATCTTTTACAAAAGTGATAAATTGAGCATAAGAACCTTCTTCTAGAGGTTTCTTTTCATCGAGAATTTCACATATGGTGTTTACAATGTAAAGGTTATTTCTCTCATTTCTGCCACCAATATTGTAAGTTTCTCCAGCCACTCCATTTTTATAAACCAAGTCTATGCCCTTGCAGTGATCCAGTACGTAAAGCCAATCTCTAATATTTAGCCCATCTCCATAAATCGGGATAGGCTCTTTAGAAAGCGCTTTTCTTATAATGGTCGGTATGAGTTTTTCATCGTGCTGTTTTGGCCCGTAGTTATTAGAACAATTAGTAGTTACTACGTTTAGGCCATAAGTATGGTAGTAACTTCTTACGATTAAATCGCTAGATGCTTTTGAAGCACTATACGGGCTATTGGGCGCATAGGGAGTAGTTTCCTTAAACAGTCCTGTTTTGCCAAGTGTACCGTATACTTCGTCGGTAGAAATATGGTGGAACCTGCACCCTTTAAAGGCCTCTTTGTAATTAAAAGGAGACTCCATCCAGACATTTCTAGTAATATCTAATAGAGTAAAAGTGCCGTTTACATTGGTTTTTATAAAAGCTTCAGGCCCTGAAATAGAGTTATCTACATGGGATTCTGCAGCAAAATGAATAACTCCTTTAAATTGATATTTTGTAAAGAGTTCCTCTATAAAAGTTCTATTGCAAATATCGCCTTGCACAAACTCATACCTTTCCTCATTCTCGACTTCTGTTAAATTTTTCAGGTCGCCCGCATAAGTGAGTTTATCCACATTTATAACTTTAAAATTAGGATTGCTCATTATAAAATAAGGGATAAAGTTGGCCCCTATAAATCCAGCACCTCCTGTAACTAAAATATTTTCAAGCATTTTCTTTTAATTTGTTTATACAATTTTTTAAGCTTCCCCTCCAATGTGGGATTTCTATATTAAAAGTAGATTTTATCTTATTGGTGTCTAATACACTATATGTTGGTCTTTTGGCTGGCAATGGATATTCTTCAGTTCGTATAGGGTTTACTTTTATTGAGATATTACTCAATTCGAAGATAGCTACTGCAAAGTCATACCAGCTACAAATACCCGCATTGCTGTAATGATAAATGCCAAAGATATCTTGGTAGGTGTCTTCATTTACCTGATCAATAATTTGCATAATTGCGTTGGCTAAGTCTCTAGCATAAGTTGGTGCTCCAACTTGATCATAAACTATTCCTAGTTCTTTTCTTTCACTGCCTAACCTGCGCATGGTCTTCATAAAATTGCCTCCAAAAGTTGAGTACAGCCAAGAGGTCCTCAATACAAAAGTCCTTGGGTTTTCGACCAAGGCTTCTACTTCGCCCTTTCTTTTGGTTTTTCCATAGACGCTGATAGGGCGCGCATAATTCGACTCTAGATATGGAGTATTGAGTTTACCATCAAAAACAAAATCTGTGGAGATATGAATAAATACAGCACCCATTTTTTTACAGTTAGCCGATAAGATTTTAGGGCCACTTGCATTTACTTCAATTGCGATCAGCCTTTCTTCTTCGGCTTTGTCTACGGCTGTATATGCAGCACAATTAATGCAAAAGTCTATCGAGTGTTGGCTAAAAAAATTTGCTACGGCATCATCATTGGTAATGTCTAACTCTTCAATATCTACAAAGATAAATTTATAATTCTCAACCTTTTGTGCGATAAGTTGAAGTTCATGACCGAGTTGCCCATTACTACCTGTTACAAGTATTTGTTGCATTATTTATAAATAAAATTGTTTTTGGCTTTATCTAGCGGTAATAGTTTCTGGTCTTTGTCTGAGATTATCATTTTTTCTGTTGGTATCTGCCAATCAATGTCGAGGCTGGTATCGTTAAAAATGATTCCCGCTTCCATTTCTGGATTATAAAAATTATCACACTTATATTGAAAAATGGCTGTTTTGCTTGTAACAGCAAATCCGTGGGCAAACCCTTTAGGAATGTACAATTGATATTTGTTGTCCTCATTTAACAATACACTGTACGACTTGCCAAAGGTAGGAGAGCCTTTTCTTATATCCACACAAACATCTAAAACTTCGCCTTGTATTACAGACACTAGTTTGGCTTGTGCATAAGGCTCTAGTTGATAATGCAGCCCCCTAAGTACACCGTAAACAGAAGCGGATTGATTGTCTTGTACAAAGTTTGGTGTAAAACCGATTTGGTCAGAAAATTTTTGAGCATTATAGCTTTCATAAAAGAAACCTCTAGCATCTCTAAAAA
>CAKZMZ010000522.1 GCA_937129345.1 uncultured Thalassovita sp.
GGTAGGTGTGCCAGCGCTGGTTGTTTTCATGAACAAAGTGGATATGGTAGATGATCCCGAATTGTTAGAGCTTGTAGAGATGGAAATTAGAGAACTGCTATCTTTCTATGAGTTTGATGGTGATAATATACCTGTAATACAGGGTTCTGCACTTGGTGCGTTAAACGGCGAAGAAAAGTGGGTTAAAACCGTTATGGAATTGATGGAAGCAGTTGATGAGCATATTCCACTTCCTGAGCGTTTGATCGACAAAGATTTCTTGATGCCGGTTGAGGACGTGTTCTCAATTACTGGTCGTGGTACTGTTGCTACTGGTAGAATAGAGAGAGGTGTAGTAAAAACCTCTGAGGGCGTTGAAATCATCGGTCTTGGAGCAGAAAAAATGACTTCTACTGTTACTGGTGTAGAAATGTTTAGAAAAATCTTGGACAGAGGTGAAGCTGGTGATAACGTAGGATTATTGCTTAGAGGTGTTGAGAAAGATCAGATACAAAGAGGTATGGTAATCTGTAAACCAGGTTCTGTAACTCCTCACACTAAATTCGAGGCTGAGGTTTACGTACTTTCGAAAGAAGAAGGTGGTCGTCACACTCCATTCTTCAAAGGTTACAACCCTCAGTTCTATTTCAGAACTACCGACGTAACTGGTACTATCAGCTTGCCTGATGGCGTAGAGATGGTAATGCCTGGTGACAATATTACAATTACAGTTGACTTGCAGAAAGAGGTCGCTATGGAGCAAAACTTAAGATTTGCGATTAGAGAGGGTGGTAGAACTGTAGGTGCAGGTCAGGTAACAAAAATCATTGAGTAATCTTTGGTTTATAGATAATTCAGCCCTACCGATTAAGGTGGGGCTTTTTATTTTAAACTAACTTCTGATTTTGAAAACATTCCCTCTTAAAAAGTAAACTAACTGTTTGAAAGTTGTTATTTAGTTTTTACTTTTGCAATCCCGTTTAGAGGGGCATATACACGGGTGTAGCTCAGCTGGTAGAGCAGTGGTCTCCAAAACCAAAGGTCGTGAGTTCGAATCTTACCACCCGTGCTTGTACAATCACTTATTTGGTTATTACCATGTTTGAAAAAGTAAAAGTTTTTTTAAAGGATTCTTATACTGAGATGACTCAGCATGTTACTTGGTCTTCTTACAAGGAACTACAAAACAGCTCAATATTGGTGTTGGTAGCATCTTTGATTTTTGCACTGGTAATCGGCCTTATTGATGCAGGTTTCAGGACAGTACTTGATGCCTTTTATGGATCCTTTTAAGAGTAATTCCTATGACTGATAATGAATTAAAATGGTATGTAGTTAGGGCAATCAGTGGACAGGAAAAAAAAGTAAAATCCTATCTTGAGAAAGAGATTATCAACAATAATCTACAGGACTACGTGACTGAGGTGTTGACTCCAACCGAAAAAGTTTACCAAATCCGTAAGATGAAAGATGGGAAAAGTAAAAAAATAGCAGTAGAAAAAAACTTTTTTCCAGGTTATGTGATGATTAATGCCAATTTAAGCAATGGCGAGGTGATACACATGATAAAAAATGTGCCTGGTGTTATAGGGTTTCTTCAAGTAGATGGAAAGGATCCATCCGCCTTACCAAGACCAATGAGAGAGTCTGAGGTAAATAGGATTTTAGGTAAGGTAGACGAAGTAGATGACGCTGAAGTTAAGCACGACACTACATTTATGGTCGGAGAAACCGTGAAAGTAATGGACGGCCCTTTTAACGGATTTACTGGTACAGTAGAGGAGGTCTTTGAAGAGAAGAAAAAATTAAATGTAATGGTAAAAATATTCGGCAGGAATGCGCCTGTTGAATTGAATTATGTTCAGGTAGAAAAAGAAGAATAAAATGGCAAAGGAAGTATCTGGTTTTCTAAAACTTCAGATTAAAGGCGGTCAAGCAAATCCATCTCCGCCAGTAGGTCCCGCACTTGGTAGTAAGGGTCTTAACATAATGGATTTTTGTAAGCAATTTAATGCAAGAACACAAGAACAGCAAGGTGTTTTGTTGCCCGTAGTAATTACAATATACTCAGATAAATCTTTCGATTTTGTAATTAAGACACCTCCTGCGCCTGTTTTGTTGAGAGAAGCTGCAAAATTGAAAAAGGGTTCTTCTGAGCCGAACAGAAACAAGGTAGGTTCTGTTACTTGGGATCAGGTTAAAGAAATAGCTGAAACAAAAATGCCAGACCTTAATGCTTTTACAGTTGAGTCAGGTATGAAGATGGTAGCAGGAACTGCAAGAAGTATGGGCATTACCGTAGAAGGTAAGGCTCCTTGGGATGAATAATTGTAACTTTTTATAAATCAGTGGAAGGATAAAAGCTTTTGCCAGCTTTACATAATATCCGCTTACCACAAAATTTCAATCAAATGGCAAGACTTAGTAAAAACAAGAAAGCCGCTTTATCTAAGCTAGATAAAGAAAAGGCTTACCCACTTAGTGAAGCATCTTCGCTAGTAAAAGACATAACTTTTACAAAATTTGATGCCTCTGTCGATCTAGACATTAGATTAGGAGTAGATCCTAGAAAAGCCGACCAAATGGTACGAGGCATTGCAACACTCCCACACGGAACTGGTAAAGACAAAAGAGTACTGGTTTTATGTACACCTGATAAAGAAGAAGAAGCAAAAGCGGCAGGTGCAGACCATGTTGGCTTAGACGATTACATAAGTAAAATAGAGGGTGGATGGACTGACGTTGATGTAATTATTACTATGCCTACAGTAATGGCCAAAGTAGGTAGATTGGGTAGAATATTAGGCCCTAGAGGTTTAATGCCTAACCCAAAGGCAGGTACGGTGACCCTTGATGTTGGAAAAGCTGTACAGGAAGTAAAAGCAGGTAAAATTGATTTTAGAGTAGATAAGTTTGGTATAGTTCATACCAGCATTGGCAAGGTATCTTTCAGCCCTGAAAAAATTCAAGAAAATGCTGAGGAACTTATCCAAATAATCTCAAGATTAAAACCATCTGCTGCAAAAGGTACTTACTTTAGAAGTATTACGCTATCAAGTACGATGAGCCCAGGAATTAAAATAGATAAAGCTTCAATACCAGGTATATAAGTCATGACTAGAGAAGAAAAACAACAACTAGTTGGTGAGCTTAGTGAGAAACTAGCTAGTACAGATTATTTTTATGTTACAGATGCATCAGGTTTAACTGTTGCCGAGATAAATGATTTCAGAAGATTGTGTTTTGAAAGCGGCCTTGAATATAGGGTTGTGAAAAATACATTGATAAGTAAGGCGCTTGAATCTTTGGAGACCGATTATACCGAGTTCTCTGAAAAAGTTCTTAAAGGCTTTTCTGGAATTATATTTTCTCCTGAGATTGGCAATGCGCCAGCTAAGGTTATCAAAGATTATCATAAAAAAAGCAGCAAGGAAAAACCCGAGTTAAAGGGTGCTTCTATTGACTCCGACGTATTTATTGGATCTGAAAACCTTGACATGCTTAGCAAGCTTAAATCGAAAGATGAGCTATTGGGAGAAGTAATTGGATTACTCCAATCTCCAGCCAAAAATGTTATTTCGGCGCTACAAAGTGGCGGTCAAACTATTTCTGGTTTGCTTAAAGCACTTGAAGAGAAAAGTGCTGAAAACTAAATGATAGAATCAAAAAAATGTTACGTCAGAATGGGTTACGCCTGTTTTGTACAGCTTCCAAACATAAATTAGGTTAAAAATTCAAATTTGATAGAAAATGGCAGATTTAAAAGAAATCGCAGAACAATTAGTGAACCTTACAGTAAAAGAAGTAAGTGAGCTTGCTGATATAATGAAAGAAGAATACGGCATAGAACCTGCAGCCGCAGCCGCTACAGTTGTAGCAGCTTCAGGTGATGGTGGCGGTGAAGCTGCTGAAGAGCAATCTTCATTTGACGTAGTACTAGCTTCAGCAGGATCTTCTAAGTTAGCAGTAGTAAAATTGGTTAAGAGCTTAACTGGCCTTGGTCTTAAAGAGGCGAAAGAAATGGTAGACTCTGCACCAACTGCAGTTAAAGAAGGTGTTGCTAAAGAAGAAGCTGAAGATTTGAAAAAACAACTTGAAGAAGCTGGTGCTTCTGTAGAGTTGAAGTAATCCAAAATCTTTCTCAAGTTCAAAAGCCATCCCGAAAGGATGGCTTTTTTTATTGGTCTCAGTTTTGGTTTAAAACCCTGTACTTTCAGTACAGATTCGTTTAGTTTGAGGGCAGCTTTTTTCTTCCCTTATAGAAACCAAAGATGCCTCCACATATTCCACCAAGAATATGGGCGAATTGGGAGATATTATCTGGTCTTAGCGAATTTGTAATCTCTTTACCGATAAATAAAATTACGACCAAAATAAAGGTGAGAGGCACATAACCTGCCTTTACATTCACTACTGAGCTTAATAAAATCATCATAAAAACAATGCCACTGGCTCCCAAAAGCCCATTACCGAATAGAAGCACGTTTAGCAATCCTGTTACCAGTGCTGTGAAAAGAATCATTTTGAGCAAAGAACTTGAGGAGTATTTTTCTTCAAGTATAGGACCTAGCAATAGAATGAAAGTAAAATTTCCTATCAAGTGTTCCCAGTTTCCATGTCCGATAACATGGGTAAATAGCTTTAGGTAATCGAGTGGGTTGAAAATATTCATGGTTGCGCCCACTGAAAAAAAGTAGTTTAGCACACCTCCAGTAAGTTGATTGAGCAATAATACAATACAAGATATTATTGTATAAGTCAAAACTACAGGAGCATTATAATGAACTCTCATTGATATTGTTACTTTCTGTTTTTATTAAAATTACAGTTACTTTCCGATACAGAATTTACTAAAAATATTGGCCAAAAGGTCATCTGTGGTTACTTCGCCGGTTATTTCACCAAGATGGTACAAAGACTGCCTTATGTCAATGGCAAGAAAATCACCAGAAATCCCATCTTCAATGGCTTTTTCTACATCTACTAAGGAAGACAGCGTGTTTTTTAGACTCTCATAGTGCCTCACATTGGTCACGATAGTACCATCTTGCTGCATATTGTCTAATTGGATGGTTTCTAGCAGCTTTTGTTTAAGTATATCGGCATAGTCATGGTTTGAGGCAACTATACCAATCGTATCTGGAAAGATATTCACAAAATTAGCAGGTATTTTTTGCTCTGGTAATAAATCGATTTTATTTGCCAGTACCACAAACGGAATCGCAAGTTCTTTTAACAATGAAATGTCTTTATTAAAGTCATCTATACTGATGCTAGATATATCAGTCATGTAAATAATAAGCGATGCTTTTTTCATCTTTTCGTATGTGCGTTGCACACCAATAGCCTCAATTTTATCTTTGGTCTCTCTAAGCCCTGCGGTATCTATAAATCTGAAACTGATTCCTTCTATATTTAATTCGTCTTCTATAAAATCTCTGGTGGTGCCAGGTATATCAGATACTATGGCTTTTTCTTCTTTTAATAAGGTATTTAAGAGTGTAGACTTACCTGCATTTGGCTTTCCAGCAATAACTGTAGCGATACCATTTTTTATTACATTGCCCAAAGTAAAAGATTTTAAAAGGCTAGAGATTGTATCCTTTATTTTGGTGACCAATTTCTTAAGGTCTTCCCTGTCAGCAAACTCTACATCTTCCTCTCCAAAATCCAATTCTAACTCTACCAAAGAAGCAAAGTTGATAAGTTCTTCTCTTAATCCCTTTATTTCATTAGAAAAGCCTCCTCTTATCTGGTTTACGGCAGTTTTATGGGTAGATGCATTGTCCGAAGCTATTAAATCGGCAACGGCTTCGGCTTGGGCAAGGTCTAATTTGCCATTCATAAAGGCTCTTTTTGTAAACTCTCCAGGCTTGGCATACCTCACGCCTAAGTCTTGGTATGTTTCAATTATCGACTTGACTATAAACATAGAGCCATGGCAAGAGATTTCTACTGAGTTTTCGCCAGTGTAAGAAGCAGGGCCTTTAAAAATAGTAATGACTACCTCGTCAATAATCTGTTTATTGTGTTGTATTGTACCATAATGAGCGGTATGGGATTTTACCTTGTTTAGATCTTTTTTTGGGAATAGTTGGTTGGTAACCCCTATAGACTTTTTACCTGAAACTCTTAAAACTGCTATAGCACTTGTACCTGCAGGAGTAGCAAGTGCAATAATGGTATCTTCTGTACTGACCGATGAGGCGATTTGTCTCATAAAAAATATCGATATTAAAATATAAATCTAATCACTATTGTTGCAAAGGAGCTTAATTTATTCAAAATAAAACAATGTGGGCGCTTTAAATACCAAAGTGAACTCTTTAGCGTAAATACTCTAGTTGTTTGAGTATGCCTGTTGATTTTTTATCAAACCTTAAGCTACAAGCTATAAATATGTAAAGAAAATGTTCTCCAGTGGAAAAAATATGTACGATATAGAAATCTCTGACTTAAGAAAGCTGATCCAGCTTGTTAAGGATAAATACGATTATGATTTTAAGGATTATGCTATGTCTTCTTTTAAAAGGAGGATAAAGCGCATTATTGAGCTGTATAAATTTGATTCGGTCGATGCCTTGGTAGAGAAGCTCACTCATACTCCTTCATTTTTTGAAGAATTTGTTTCAGAGGTTACCGTAAACGTTACTGAGATGTTTAGAGACCCTAGCTTTTGGGTAGTGGTCAGAGATGAAATCATCCCTAATATTTTATCTAGCCATAATAAAATTAGCATATGGCACGCTGGATGCTCCTCAGGTGAAGAGGTATTTTCCATGCAGATATTATTGGAGGAAATGGGAATTAGAGACAAATCACACACAGTAGCTACAGACATAGACACTGCCATTATCAACAGGGCAAAAAATGCTTCAATTTCCCAAAAAAACATGGAGCTGAATACCAGCAACTATGAGCGTTATCAGGGCAAGTATGTACTAGACAAGTACTTTAGTAAAAACAAGGACAGGTACCACTTTAACCAAGATATACTTTCTAATGTATCGTTTAGAAAGCATGATTTAGTTAAAGGCCAAGTTTTTTCAAAATTTGATATCGTACTGTGTAGAAATGTGATGATTTATTTTAACCAAACCTTACAAAATAGTGTGCTCAAAACGCTTCATGAGAGTTTGTTCAAGTACGGCTTCCTTTGTATAGGTTCTAAGGAGTCTTTGATATGGTGCGATATTTCTAATAAGTTTTCGGTAATCAATAATGAAGAGAAAATATATAAGAAAAGTAGAGACTAATTACTGATCATATCTAATGGCATAAAGATTTTTTACTCGGTGATAAGATGATTTTTTGATGTTTAGCTACAGTAAATTAAGCAATAAATATAAGGCTATTGTAATAGGGGGGTCGGCTGGTAGTTTTCAGCCTATTACCCAAATACTTTCGGGCTTGCCTGAGAGTTTTCCTTTGCCAATATTTTTATGCTTACACCGTTTAAAGCACGTTAGAAATGGTTTTGTGGAGGCTTTATCTATAAAAAGTGTAAAACCAGTTTTAGAACCTCACGATAAAGAAAGCATAAAGAGAGGCAATGTATATTTGGCTCCTGCCAATTATCACATGTCTGTAGAGTTGGGTAATTCTATATCGCTCTCAACAGAAGAAATGGTCAATAACTCGAGGCCTTCAATAGATATTACACTTGAGTCGGCCGCTTTTTCATATAAGGATAAGCTGATAGGTATTTTATTATCGGGTGCAAATAAAGACGGCGCATTGGGAATGAAGAGAATAAAGGAACGCGGAGGGTTGACATTGGTTCAAGATCCCGAAGAGTGCACCATAAAGACAATGCCCCAAGCAGCACTAGAATCAACGGAGATAGATATGTCGTTAAGCACTAAAGACATAGTTAAGTTCTTGGTCGAATTAGATAGATTATATAAAGTAAAGCATGAAAAAATTTAATAGAAATACTAGTATAGTACTTATTGTGCTTTTCATTCTAGTTACTTCATATGCAGCTGTTGACTTGCTTTCCTTGCCAACAGAAATTTTGGAAGCGATAGGAGTATCTGAAAACTCAATGATAGAAAAAGCCAAAAGTGTTGCTTATACAAGCTATATCGTCCTCGTATTAGATTTTTTTATAGTACTCCTGCTCATCTTTATGTTTTCTATGAACAATGTCAATCACATGGCAGAAAATATCGTGTATGTTGAGCGTGAAAAGAAAGCGGATTCAGATATGCAGAAAGAGACTGTGCAAGGGTTCGATATTGAGGAAGCCCTTCATAAATGTTCTGCTATTGCAAATAGCGGTTTCGAAAACCTTAAAGAAAAACATAGTAAGTTACTAGGAGCTGTTTGTAATGAAGTAGGAGCTTCAACCGGAGCTGTTTACGAGACAGTTACAGAAGATGACAAGAGATTACAAAAGTTCGTAGCAGGTTTTGCATTCTATCTTCCTGATTCTGAAAACTTAAAGTATGAGTTCGGTGAAGGTTTAGTAGGGCAAGTTGCAAAATCGGGTAATGAGATAGTAGTAAGTGATGATGTACCGCAAGGTTATATCAAGGTTTTGAGCGGACTAGGAGAGGGTTCTCCAAATAATTTAATCATACTCCCAATAAAAGAAAAAGAAGCCGTTAAAGGAATACTAGAATTAGCTGGCTTCAAAAAGTTTAATCAAGACGAAATAGATTTTTTAAGAAAGGTCTCAACCTATTTTTATGAGAAAGACGAAGCATTGGTAGAAAACGAGGTAGAGCAAGAAAATTAAAAAATCAAGGGTTTTATAGGAATTTAGCAGATTATTAAAACTAAGTATCTGTATGTTTAATAATATAAAAATAGGCACTAAGATTACCTTTTTACTACTATCGGTAGTAATATCTACAGTGCTGGCCATTAGCTATCTTTCATACGTTGAGAGTCTTCAAGCTGTAGAGCTTAGATACTTTGAGAGCTTTAAAGTAATAGGCGAGCTTAAGACTAAGCAAATCAATAATGTATTTTCTGTTTTAGAGAAAAACATAAATCATATTAAAAAAGCGCCCGGATTTTTAGACGTTTTTTCAACAACGGCATCAATTGATACAGAGGAAGATAATGGAGAGTTGCAATATGTAGAATATCAAATAGATAATATCCAAGATAGCTATAATTATAGCAATATAGTATTTACAGATCGAGAGGGAAATGTTTTGTATTCTCATAACAAAGCGCATACGGATATTAAAGAGGGTTTGCCATATAGAGATTTGGGACTCGTAAAGGATAAGTTTGATGAGACAATTTACTATAGCAATCCATTTCTCTCTGAGAACGAAAACGTCAATATCTACGCTTGTGCACCTGTAACCAACACAGATTTCGATTTAGCAGGATACTTAATTATTGAATTAAATCTTAATAAAGAAGTTTTCAGTATTATAAGTAACCATTCTGGTTTAGGTAACTCAGGTGAGATCATACTTTGTACTAAGTATGATGGCTTGATAAGGTATCTGAATCCATTGCGTCATTCAGATGCTCTCGAGCTAACCACTATAGTTGACCCAGGTAACGATTATTCAAAAGCTGCTCAAAAAGCTATAAAAAACGAGCAGGTAGATTTTATTATTGATACAGATTATAGAAATGAGAAAACTTTGTCTACTTGGCGCTACTTGCCAAAGACTAGGTGGGGCATGGTTGTTAAGATGGATAAGAGTGAAATAGATGGTTCAGTTAGTAATTTGTTATGGACTTTCTTGAAGTCAGGTGGAATCATCATTCTATTCTCTATTTTAATCTCTATCATATTTTCTAAGTTCTTGACCAACCCCATACTTTCTATTAAGAATAAATTGATCTTAGTGTCAAAAGGTATTTTGCCAGAGAATATTAAAAAAAGCTCTAATGATGAAATCGGCGAAATGTCTAATGCTGTAATGGACTTGGTAGATTCTTTGAAAGGCACTGCAGACTATGCGCATCAAATAGGTGAAGGTAATTATGATGCTGATTTTAAGCCAATGAGTAAAGACGATATTCTTGGCAATGCACTTATTACCATGAGCGATAGCATACAACAGGCAGAGAAAAAAGACAAAGAAAGAAACTGGATTGTTTCTGGTGTAGCAGAGATCGGACAGTTACTGAGATTACACAATAATTTGGAGGATTTAGGAGAGGAAATTGTAGGTTTCGTTACAGAAAAAGTGGGTGCTATACAAGGTGCTTTTTATACCTTGAACGATGATGACAATGAAGAGATTTTCTATGAAATGAAGGCGAGCTACGCCTACAACAAGAAGAAATATTTGGAAGGCAAATTCAAGTTTGCTCAAGGCTTAGTGGGGCAGTGTGCTGCAGAACAGGACATCATTCTACGAACAGAAATCCCAGAGGATTATGTAACGCTTACCTCGGGTTTACTAGGCGACAAAAAGCCTTCTTGTATTTTATTGGTTCCACTAATTACTAACGAGCAGGTATTTGGCATACTAGAGTTTGCTGGTTTTAATAAGTTTAATGATACACAGATATCTTTTGTAAAAGAAATAAGTGTAATTGTAGCAAGGACCATTTTTAACATAAAGGTTAATGAAAGAACAGTAAAACTCTTACAAGAGTCTAGAAAAATGAGTGAGGAGCTTCAGCTGCAGCAAGAGATTTTGAGGCAAAATGCCGAAGAAATGGAAGCTACCCAAGAGGAGTTGAAGCGTACTAACCATAGGTTAGAGGATCAAATATTAGAGGTAAACAGGACCCAAAAAAGGCTACAAGTACTCCTAGAAAATGCTTCTGAAGTAATAACTATATATGAAAAAGATGGCACTGTTAGATATGTGAGCCCTTCTGTTGAGCCTATTCTCGGCTATAAACCTGAAGAACTCATCGGTTCAAGTGATATAGAAAACGTACATGTAGACAGCATAAAGACTTTTCAAGAGCTATTCAACGAATTGTTGCAGAACGGCTCAGAAAGCATTACCAAACAATACGAGTACAAGCTAAAAAGCGGAGAAACGGTATGGGTAGAAGCTACGGGTACCAACTTGCTTGAAGATGCGGCTATACAAGGCATAGTCATCAACTCTCGAGATATAACAGAAAGGAGAAGGGCAGAGCAAGAAGAAAGAATGAGAAGCCAAATGCAAGCTTTGTCTGAAAACTCTCCAGATTTGATCACTAGGGTCAATAATGAAGGTACTATATATTATATAAACCCAGTTATAAAAAGCCTCACTGGTAAAAGCACAGACTATTATCTCAACAAGTCTATCCATGAGATTCAATTAAATGAGGATATCAAAAACAACTGGGAGAATATAGCTAACAACGTTTTCACTCAGAAAGAAAAGCAAACTCTTGAGATGGAGTTTCCTACTGCAAAAGATGACGTGAGGATTATGCAGGTAAATGCCATTCCTGAGGCATTAGAAGATGGTAAGATTGAGTCTGTTTTAATGGTATCTCATGACATTACCGATCGGAAAAGAACAGAAAACGAGGTAAGGAAGAACAATAAAAAAATTACCGAAAGTATCAACTATGCTAAAAGGATACAAACGGCCATCTTACCTGATAATCGAATAATTAATAAGGTATTCCCAGATTCATTTATCTTCTATAAGCCAAGAGATGTTGTAAGTGGCGATTTTCCATGGTTCATCCAAAAAGGCGATGATATCTACATTGCTGCCGTAGACTGTACAGGGCATGGTGTGCCAGGGGCATTGATTTCACTCATAGGGTATTTTATATTGAACGATGTAATCAATAGTGATGAAGAACTGGACACTGGGATTATACTCGACCACCTAAATAAAGGGGTTACCAAAACCCTTAGGCAAGATGATCCTAATGCTACTACTAGAGATGGTATGGATATAGCATTGGTAAGGGTTAATTACAAGAAAAAATTCTTTGAGTACTCTGGTGCAAACAGGCCGCTTTATATTGAAAAAGAAGGGGAATTGATACAAGTAAAGGGGAATAAGTTTCCTATTGGCGGCGGCAAATACAAAACGAGAACCAACTTTACTTCGCACAGAATGGACATCACCAAAAAAGAAGCTATTTACTTCTTCTCTGATGGTTACCCAGATCAATTTGGTGGAGAGAATAACAAGAAGTTTGGCAATCAGAGAATAAGGGCGCTTATCACTGAAAACCAAGGCAAGCCAATGGAAGAAATGGGCGAAATTTTCTCTAAAGAATTTGACAATTGGAAGGGTGAAAGAAAACAAACCGACGACGTATTAATGATTGGCCTTAAAATATAATAGGGTCTAGGAAAAAAAGTTAGTATAAATGTATGCTGCTATCCTATAATAAAATGATTTTCGAAAATGCTATTAAAGCTCTGAAAACTAGCTTATTATGAAGTATATCTATGATTTACATAAGACCATGATAAACAAAAATCTCATCTTGGTCTATGAAGGAGAGTTCACTCAAGATATTACTAAATCAGTTTTGGCTATGGCCGAAAGGAATCTTGAGTCAATGGGAGAAGAGTCAGGAATAAAGCGTAAGGTTTTTAACGTAATGGTAGAATGCTTACAAAATATATGTAAACATTCTGAGACCTTTGATGAAGAGACCTATGGTAAAACAACCGCTATCTTTATGATAGGTAAACATGACTCTGAATATTTCATCACATCTGGCAATCCTATATTGTCTGATAGTGTTGCAGCGATCTCCTCTAAGCTAGAGAACATAAATAGTCTTGATAAAGATGGCCTTAAGCAGCTATATAAAGATATCATTAAAAACGGGAGATTATCCGAGAAGGGTGGTGCAGGCCTAGGCTTTGTTGACATGGCAAGAAAGTCAGGCAAAAAACTAACTTTCGATTTCGAGCCCATTAATGAGCATTTATCGTTTTTTTCTCTTAAAACTACTATTCCCAGAAATTAATAAACTTGATCAGATATGAATATTTTAAACCTTGAAGGAACAGAAGACACTCCTAAAATAATTTTTGACAATCAGAATAAAGTTTATGAAATATCTGGCAGGTCATTGCCAGAAGATTCAGCAGAGTTTTTCCAGCCTGTTTTAGATTGGTTGGATGAGTACAAAAATGCTCCTGATGCTGAGACAGCTTTCCAGTTTAAACTAGAGTACTTTAATACAGCTTCTTCTAAGCTTATCTTAGATATATTATCTAAACTAGAGGAAGTAGACGGTGCAAAAGTGACTTGGTACTTCCACGAAGATGACGAAGATATGGAAGAGGCCGGTGAGGAGTTCTCAGAACTAGTAGACGTACCCTTTGAGTTTAAGACTTACTAGTCTAATTTATCAACAGTATAAATGAAAGCGGCTTCAATAGCCGCTTTTTTAATGCGTGTACTTAAATGGTTTACGTTTAACAAAACCTGTTGCAATAAAAGGTTTAAAAACCGTTTAATTAAAGAAAATTAAAAGGCACGACATCTAGTAAAGATCTAATTTTTTAAGTCAGATGAGTGAAGAAATACTAAAAGCTCTAACACAACTTTTTGCTATTATCTCCAAACAAGACGGCGGAGTTACCGAAGGCGAAAGAGATTTTGTAATCAGTTTTTTTAGGAAAGAACTTGATACTAAAACTGTACAAGAATATCTGGCTTTATATGATAAGGCAGCAGATTATGGCGTAAAAGAAGTAGCTGTTGCCGGCGATGATAGCGACAAGAAAAAAACCAAAAAGAAACTTACCAATGTTAAAGATTCGGTAAGAACACTTGGTCTTTGTAGGAAAATCAATAAGACACTTAACCAGAAACAAAAGGTTATAGTGCTTATTAAGCTTTTAGAGCTACTTGCTGCTGACCGTTCCTTTACACCACATAGAATGGAAATCATTAACACGGTGTCTACTGTGTTTAATGTGCCTTCTGAGGAGTACAAGCTTATAGAAAGATTTGTGATAGAAGAGCACTCCTCAAAAATTGATCACGAAGACATCTTGATTTTTGATGATGAAAGACCTCCCGAGGGCAGTAAAATCAAGTTTATAGATTCTGGCCTTTTAGATGGAGAAATAATTTTTATAAGGCTAAAGAGCGTAGGCCTGTATTTTACAAAGTATACTGGTAACGATGAGATTTTTCTCAATGGAATGCCAGTTAAGAAAGGCAGTATACTACAATATGCTCCTGGTAGCGTATTTAAGACGCCAAAAGGAGCCCCACTTTATTATAGTGATTTGGTAAATAGGTACAATAGTGATATTCAATCTGATAGAATATCATTCAATGTACACGACCTCGAGTTTAGATTTCCCAATGGAGCCATTGGTCTGAGAAATATCAATATATCTGAAAATACAGGGCAACTTATAGGTATAATGGGGGCAAGTGGAGCAGGAAAGACCACATTGCTAAATACCTTAGCCGGCCTTGAGAAGCCTTCGCAAGGTAAGATTTTGATCAATGGTTACGATATCTTTTTAGAAAAAGAAAAAATTGAAGGTGTAATTGGATATGTGGCCCAAGACGACTTGTTAATTGAGGACTTAACAGTTTATCAAAACCTTTACTATAATGCCAAGCTTTGCTTCAAAGGCATGTCTGAGGAAGAGTTGGATAGAAAGGTAATTGATGTGCTTACCAGTTTAGGTCTAGATAGAATCAAGGATTTGAAGGTGGGCAATGTGCTCAATAAAAAAATAAGTGGAGGCCAAAGAAAAAGACTAAACATAGCACTAGAGCTGATAAGAGAGCCCGCTGTTATGTTCGTAGATGAGCCAACGTCTGGTCTTTCTTCTAGAGATTCAGAAAATGTTATCGACTTACTTAAAGAACTTTCTTTAAAAGGTAAACTGATCTTTGTGGTAATCCATCAGCCCTCGTCAGACATCTATAAGATGTTTGATAAAATGTTCTTGATGGACACTGGTGGCTATCCGGTTTTTTATGGTAACCCAGTAGAAGCACTGGTGTACTTCAAAAAAGCATCTGGCCAGGTAGATAGCGAACATGGGCAGTGCAATACCTGCGGTAATGTAAACCCAGAGCAGCTATTCAACATCATTGAAGCTAGGATTGTGGATGAGTACGGTGAGTTTACTAATAAGAGAAAAGTAGCTCCACAAGAATGGCATAAATACTTTAGTGAAAATTTCAATCTTGATAGAAAGTCCGATATTCACGAACAGCCACCTAAGACATTGAAAATCCCTGATAAGTTTAGTCAGGCAGTTATTTTCACTATTAGAGACTTTTTATCGAAAATAAGCAATACGCAATATCTGGCCATTAATCTTGTTGAGGCGCCATTGTTGGCTCTATTGTTAGCATTGGTCATTAGATACCGAGGAGCCCATGACGATACTTATATATTTCGCCATAATGACAATATTCCAGCTTATATATTGATATGTATCCTGGTAGCACTTTTTATGGGGTTAACAGTCAGTGCCGAGGAGATAATTAGAGATAGGAAAATTCTCAAAAGAGAAAAATTCTTAAACCTAAGTAAAAGTAGTTATCTCATATCTAAGGTCATTATCTTGTTCTCACTATCTGCTATACAAACACTCACATTTGTTTTGATAGGAAACCTGATACTAGATATAAAAGGGCTTAACTTAATGTATTGGATGGTACTGTTTACTGTTTCGTGCCATGCAAACGTATTAGGTCTAAATATATCATCTGCTTTTAATTCTGCGGTTACGGTTTACATTATAATACCGCTGCTTATAATACCTCAAATGGTTCTAAGTGGT
>CAKZMZ010000523.1 GCA_937129345.1 uncultured Thalassovita sp.
CGAGTTTGAGTGGGTAAAAGAGCAAGCATGGGCCCTTTCAGATGCTTCACCTGCTTGGTTATTTCCTGCTGCTATTTGCGAAAGGGTATTGGCAGGGGTGATTATGTTTGCATGGTTTAGAATTAATATAGCTAGTTGGAGAGAATTGATGGTGGAAGCCTCTTGATGATCTTTGAAAATTGAATATCAAGACTTATATCAACCGAGTAAAGTAAATTACTTATTCCTTTCAATAACATCTTCTAAAACTTTGCCCAGTTGATCGGCACCTATGCGTTTAAGAATGATTTCACCTTCTTTATCGATTACATAAACCATTGGGGTACTTCTAATGTCATAGCGAGCGAGCAACGCATAATTGCCTTGTAAATCGGCAACATTTTGCCACTTTTCTAATCCTTTCTCCTCAATAAACTGCTTCCATTTGTCTATGCCTTCCTTGCTATTTTCAATATCAAGTGCGACACCCCAAAATGCGACGCCCATGTCTGCCAATGATTGTCTTACTTCCTCCATTTTGGGTGCATCCTTCTTGCAATGCCCGCAAGTAGGATCATAGAAAAATAAAACTGAATATTTGCCCAACTCATTTTGCAGATTTACCAATTTTCCTTGTGGGCTTTCCAAAATGAAATTGGGCAGCTTTTTTCCTATCAAAAGTGGTTCGAGCGCATTGGCCCGCCTCTGCATTTTGTAAAGGGTATTGTCATCTATCCACCATGCTTTTTCCTTGGTATAATAGTTATTTACCATGTAAACATACACACTCTCTGCGGTCATTAGCTTTGAGCTTGCATATTGGTTGGTGATGTATTGTACTACATATCGCTTTACATATTTGTTGCCATTCGTAAGCGCTATCACTCTTTCTGCTGTTTTAATCAAAGAATCGGGATGTTGTATGGTAAGTTTATTTAAGTAGGTGTCGATCCTTTGTTCAAACCAAGGGCTTAAGATGATTCTGTCGTCTGTTAGGTCGGTATTGTCCCAATAATGCTCATAATAATATTCGTATTGAAACTGTCTTTTTTCGTCAGTGGTGCTCAGGTTTTCAGGTGGGTTGGGAATTTCTATCTGCTGATTGGCTTTCACCGTTTTTGCTGCAAAAGTACCTTTATGTTGTTCTATAAATCCGCTTATGTAGTTTTGAACCTCTACATCTATGGCGCTTAATTTTTGCGTTATGGCCACACTATCTGTAGAGCTGCTGTTTTCTAGCTGAGACCTTAGATTTTCTGCCCTTATTCTAGCCTCTGACAAAAAATTTAAATATTTAATGAACAACTTGTTCTCCTCCGATTGGATTACATTCATGTCCTTTACCGGGTTTTCTATGGAAGTTTGCAACACTACCTTGGGCTCGGTAAACAGAAACTCAAAATACTTATTTTGCTTGGGGAGATATATGAGGTAGATGCCATGGTACAAAGTGTCGGTGCCATTATCAGTAAAAGTAGCGACCCCTTGGCCGTTGATATCTACCGTATCAGCTACGTATTGCTTTGAGCCTAAGTAGTACGCCAACATGGCCTCTTGGTCAGCAACATCGGTAAAACGGACCTCGATATGGTAATCGGTAGAGAATTTTCCTGTAGTTTGTGCAAAGGCTATTTGGGAGGCAAAAAAGGTTAGTAGATAAAAACAAATTTTGAGCATAAAAACTAATTTTAAAAAATGATTTCTCGCAGTACCTTGCAAATATGTTAATTTTTAAGAAATGAACGCTTAATTGATATGAAAAGCATGCATTGGCTCAATGAACCTAAAGATTGGAAAGTTACTGAAAGTGGACTGAGTTTTTTTGTAACACCTAAGACCGATTATTGGCGCAAAACCCATTATGGTTTTACTGTTGATGATGGGCCTTTTTATTATGCGGAAAGGGGAGGAGAGTTTGAGGTAAAAGTGAAAATTGAGGGCGCTTTCAAATCTCAATACGACCAAATGGGTTTAATGCTGAGAACAGATGAAGAAAACTGGATCAAAACAGGAATTGAATATGTGGATGGCAACCAATATGTAAGTGCTGTAGTTACTCGAAATTTTAGTGATTGGAGTGTGGTAAAATTAGAAGATCCATCCAATGCATTATGGCTAAAGGCCACTCGTAGGCTAGATGCTGTAGAGATTTACTACTCAACAGATGACGTCGACTATACTATGTTGAGGCTGGCTTATTTCCCGGACAATAAAATGGTAAAAGTGGGCATGGTGGCCGCTTCGCCCGATGGCGATGGTTTTGATGCCCACTTTTCGGAGTTCACTATTAAACATTTGCCCGATCAACGTAGACTGGCTTGGTTAGAGGCGAATGTCTAAAGAATGTGTTTTGGTTTTGCTGATCATAATTGGCAAGCATAGTGCTTCAAGCGAGAGGACGCTTGAACTAGCCACCTTATTGCGTTACAAAAGGCATTTGGTAATTAAAAGCCTCGCTTTTCACCTCTTTTAATATAAAGTCGGACAAATCGGCCCGGGTAACTTTGGTGCCTGCATTTACTCCGACCCATCCTACGCGGTATTCGCCTTTTGCTGCATCATTGGTTAGTCTCGGTCCTCTTACTATGGTCCATTTGAGGCCACTCTCCTCCAATACTTCGGCATGTTTTACTGCATCTTCTAATACCTTAGGAACGAATAATTTCATGATGCCCCTTATTAAATGATCGGGCAGTTTAGGTTTGTCTTTTTCAGGAAATGGCAGGCCACCGCCAGAAAGTGAGATGATCCGCTCTACACTATGCTTTTTCATGGACTCTATAATGTTTTGTGTACCATTGGTTTGTAGCCATCTGGGCGAGCCTTTTACATGCCCGAACAAACTCACCACCACATCTGTACCTTTTACTGTTTTTTCAACATCTGCTTTGTTAAGTACATCGCCTTGGATCAACTCCACATGTGGCGCATATTGCTGTGCTTTTTCTAAGCTTCTCACCAACATTTTAATAGAATATCCCTCAGGAATGGCCAACTTTAAAAATTCTTTTCCAGTTTGGCCCGTACCACCAAATAATGCTATTTTTTTCATAAATGTATTTCGTTTTGTTTTGATTTCAACCAAAAGTAACTAGCTTAGCTATACCATAAAAAAATTATAGTACTAACCTTTTTGTAAGTATGCCTAAGCAACCCGAGAAAATCACGCCTAGATGTCCGATCAGGACTACTCTAGAGCTTTTGGGAGGAAAGTGGAAGTTGTTGATCATCTCTCAACTTTCTGATGATCGCTTAAGACTTTCAGCCTTAAAAAGGCAGATACCCGACATAAGTGAAAAAATGTTGATCCAAGAACTCAAAACCTTGGTAGACAGCGGTTTGGTAAGCAGGATCAATTACGGGGAAGTACCACCACGAGTAGAATATGAACTGACCACATCAGGAAAAAAAGCTTTACCGCTTATTGTGCAAATCAGAGATTTTGGTTTGGATTACCAGGAAAATTTAGAGTAGGGCAACCTTACATTGTTTAACTTCATTTTCTCGTAGATTAAGTCTTTCAACTATGCTCTTTCTTTCAAGTAAACTACTCGGTTTTTTTAGCGATATTATTTCGGATGTTTCATCATATGGCATCTTTAATTATCTAAAAGATTCTTCATTTCTTATAGATTTAAAGAAAACCTTGCGAAATAGAATCTTGGTAGCCTTTATTTTACTTCCAATTGCTGTAATTCAAGCATATGGACAAGAGAAGATTAAAGTAACACTTGATCCATCAGATGCGCTTACAGGTTATTATTACAAAGTTTTGCCTACCTCTAATGAAATTGACAGAGTATTGTTCTTGATGCCCGGCTTTAGCCAACCTGCTGAAAGTATTTTTACAGAATCTATGTTGCCTTATGTGGCATCGGCTAATGATGTTTTAACAGTAGCATTGGCAGGAGGGCACACTATTTTTGCTAATGAGCCTGTGGTTAAAAATATTAATTTGGTAATAGATGATGTTTTGAAAGAGCATCCAATTTTAGCAGAAAAGCCTTGGGTAATGGGCGGCTTTTCGGCAGGAGGTACCATTGCCTTGCGATTTGTAGAGCATTGTAAGCAATTTCCGTTAAAATCTAAAGTCAATTTTGCAGGAGTGTTTACAGTAGATTCTCCGGTAGATATCGTTGATCTGTGGAAATACTTTGAAAGAGAGTTGGAAAAAAACGCATCAGAAGCGGGCGTAAACGAAGCAAAATATGTAATGGCGAAAATGGAAGAACAGGAGGGAACACCTTTTGCAAAACCCCAAAGATATGCTGAGTTGACACCATTCAATTTAAATATGGAAAAAGGCAATGAGCAGTTTCTCAAAGATACCGCTGTACGTGTTTATCATGACGTGGATATTGCTTGGCAACTACAAAATAGAAGACGAAGCGTGTTTGATAGCAATTATCTAAATGCTTCTGAAATGATCAATCGTCTTTTGCTTGTTGGCAACGATAGGGCTGAATTTATCCAATCAAAACAAAAGGGTTACAGGAGTAATGGCATGAGGCATACACATGCTTGGTCTATCGTAGATGAGGTTGAATGCATTCAGTGGTTAAAAAATCTCTAATAGAGATATCATTATAGATAAAAAAACCTCCCCAAATCGATTTTTAGGGAGATTTTTTGTTTTTCTTGAAGCTTTTTTCAGTTGTTAGAATCCATAACCAACGGTTAGTTTAAAGAAAGAAGGCTGCTCAACACCACTTTTGGCTACTTCTTCGTCAGATCGCAAGTCTCCACCTGTAATAAACTTAGCAAAGGCACCGCCATTAGGATCGGCAAACTTGATGTAAGGGCCCACTGCCATGTACAGGTCACTAGATGAGTCTGTTTCTTGGTTTTGACCTCCAGCAAAGCGTAAATGCTCATAGTGCAGTCCTACCGATACAATTTTGCCTAGTTTGTAGCCACCGCTTAACCACCAGTGTAAATAGTTGTTGGTTACAGGGTTGCCGTGATCGAGTCCGAGATAGTAACCCGCATAGAGTTCACCTTCAGCTGGGCCATTATCAAGAATGACAGTAAGGTTAGGTACAATACCTTCACCAAGCACTGGCGTACCAAGACCTGAGGTTAAGCTTCCACTCAGTAAACCGATTTGGGGGTTTATATAAAGGTTACCTGCAGAAATGCCGACACCACCGCCAAATTCTGTCCAGTTGCCCCAGCCACCGCCGGTGCCGCCAGACCACAAAATACCGTAAAAGGTAAAGTCAACATTGTCACTTACAGCATAAGAACCGGCAAAAAATGGATAAAAGCCAAAAAAGACGTCGGAGTTGAGAGTTACAGTCATACTAAATTTGTCGTCCTCTTCGACATCTTGCGCCATAAGCGGAGCGCTTGAAAAAAAGATTACAAGCATCAATGCTGTGATGATAGTAATTTTCTTGTTTAGGGTAATCAAAATCTGATACATAAAAAGTAATTTTAAATGAATTAAACATTTACTAAGTAGTACAGTGTTGTTTTGATTAATTTTCAAATATAAGTTAAAAAATCAAAATAATTTTTAATTGATTGGAATATTCGTTAATAAAATTGGAATACTCGTCTTTGCTTATTCCACTTTTAGCACTTTAAATTGGTGAAATCGTTACTTTTTGCAGAAAAAACAAGGATTTTAAAAACCAAATTGAGGGTAGTTTTTATTTAGAAGATTTAAAAATCTGCAGATCTTGAGATTAAAATTGTAGGTTTACCAATACTTTATTCTTGCTATTGGTTTTCCATGGCATAAAAAGCGGCGCCCACTGCTCCTGCAAATGCGTCTCCTTCTGCCAAAACTATAGGAACTTTTACGCCACCGGGCCTCCACTCGTATACATCCATAAAACTATTCAAGGGGTCTAACAAAGTGCTTCCTGCTTGGCTGATGCCTCCACCCAAGATTACTTGCTCCGGCGAAACGGCATTGCTCAAAGACACGATGCCTACTGCTAGTTTCTTGATGCTATCCAACCAAAGGTAAGTTGCAAAATGGTCTCCTGAGAGGTGGGCATCTACTAAGGCCTTAGTGGTTTCAAATCGGCCTTCGCTGCGCTGTTTAATGGTTGAATTACCGATGGCATCTTCTAAATTACCGGGCGTGGCAAATATGCCGCCTCTACCATGGAAATCTACTGAAATGTGGCCAACATGTCCAGCCCTTTGCAAAAAACCTCGGTGTATCTTGCCATTTATCATGATGCCTCCGCCTACACCAGTTCCCAATGTAATCATCAAAAGGTCTTTCTTGCCTTTGCCAGCGCCGATTCTACTTTCTGCCATTATAGCGGCCAAAGCATCGTTTAAAACAGGCAAGTGCCTCATGCCTACAAATTTTCCCCAATCAAAACCGACCAGGCCGAACAATCTGCCTGCCATGTGGGCAATGCATTTGGCGTCGGCATCGGGTATGCCCGGCGCAGACAGGCCAACTGGCAGAGAAGGAGCATCGGCTGTAGTTTGCAGGGTATGTATCATGGCTTTAATGGCCTCTTTCCACTGCTTACCTTGTTCGGCCTCATTGTCAACTATAGGTTCTTGTAGTTTTTTTATGGCTTTTCCGGATTCGTCAATCAGTACTGCTTTTATGTTGGTGCCACCTAAATCTATTCCTATCGCTTTAGCTTTCATCTTAGTATTTGAGTTTTAGATACCTATTTGTAGTTAGGCCATAAAATTATTATGTATGTTTATTAAAATTAACATAAAAATTTATTTTACTTAGTTTACCTTTAGGCCTTAATTGTATAAATTCGAAAGAATAGCAGACAATTTAGCCATACGCAATCCTTCTTACTTACATACTGCACTTACTATCTGCATATATAAAGATAAAATTTAACTGGATGAGAATTTATTACCTATTTGCAGGGCTATCATTTTTTGTATTTTGCAATGCTCATGCACAAATTAACAAACCCGCACAGTCTGCCGAAGATTATTTTAATGAATTAGGAAAAGAATATTGGCATGGCATATATACGCAAGGAATAGAGGTAGGAGGGGGTATAGGTGACCGTACCCAGTTTTTTCAAGCCTTTGGAAGTTGGTATCTTGGGGAATCCACTTACCTCAAGTTTGGAGGGAAATACGAATTTGCCAACATTAATAACATCGATTACAACGCCATTTATGGGGATGTATCTGCCAACTTTAGGTTTTTAAAGATAGGTAATGTGCTTCATTTACACGCCACGGGTGGTGGTTCTGTAGTCTATGATCAACTGCAAGATCGCCTTCAATTAGAACTCGATCACGATTTTACCGACTTTAACGGATTAAATTTCGGCGTTTTTGCCGGTGGCGAAGCTGTACTTTTTTTAGGAAGGAGAGTGGCTTTAGTCGGTTTTGCCAATCAACGTTTTTACTTGTTCAAAGAGGGATTTGGGCAGGAACGCTATTTTGCAGGTGTGGGCATCAAATATGCCTTTAAACAATATTGATTTAACAGCTAATTGGATCCTCATGAAGATTTTTTTAACAATGCGCAGTCTTTTTACTACACTATTTTTACTGTTTGGAATCTCTGCATATGGGCAAACGCAATTAACTTTTATTGGTGAGATTGAAGGGCAAGACATCACTGGGCAAACCAAGGCTACTGTTTTTCTATGCACTTTTAGTGAAAGCATATTCTTACCTGACTATATAACCATAAAGGAAGGAGTTGAATACTCATCCCAATCTAAGGGGTTTGATTTTCAAACCAATACATTTGATCCTAGTATTGCAGCTTTAGACCCTGAAGATAATTTTGTTGATGTCTTTTTTGGAGAGGATGTGATTTCCATCAATTTTATAGTGGAACAAGGAGGGGAGATCAGCGCAGGTAGGGATTTATTTGTCTGTTCTAATGAAGAAGTGGTTAATCTTGATACAGATGGTGTATTTCCTCCAAAAGAAGGCGATTGGTTTTTTGTTGGCGATTACACTCAAGAAGAACTTGACAAGCTAAACTCATTGATAGACGCCGACGGTAATCTAAATATCGGTGATTTACCTCTTGATAATGGTTTCGGCTTTTTTGAACTAGAATATTTTGTAGACAACTGCACCTTTGATTTCAGGTTTTTAAATGTTTACCCTGCGCCAGATGTATTTGCAGGAGATGACATTGAGATTTGTGAGGGAGAGTTCTTTAGCATTGATTTGAATAATTTTTATGGAGGTACAGGTGACCCAACAGTTAATGGCTTTGATGTAAATCAATATTTTTATAATTGGTCTGGTACAGACCTTTCGGGGAGTCCATTAAATATTGATGGCTCAATACTTATTGTTGATCAATTACCCGCTGGTACTTACGAGCTAACCTTGTATTCAGAGCAAGGCTATGAAGGACTCGTTTGTTCAGTTACGGATACTAGGCTGTTGATTATCAACAAAAAGCCAAATACACCAAAGGTAGACAATGTTACAATATGTGGCCCAGGAGAAGTAACCTTAAAGGTAAATGAACCAGAAACAGAGGTTACTTATTACTGGTATGAATTTAGGGAAACTTTTAGTCCTGGAACAAATAACCCAGATTTACAACCAAAAACACAAGAGGATCCTACTATAGAAACACCCATTCAAGTTAATCAAACTTCTGATTATATTGTATATGGTTTATCTGCAGATGGATGTTTCAGTAGCTCAGAATTTGTTACCATTACAGTGAATGATATTCCAGCAGATCCAGTCATTTCACCTATCGCTGCTTCAATTTGTTTGGGCGAAGAATTCTTTTTTTTGGCTCCTCAACAAGATAACTTTATCTACAATTGGTACAGTGATACCGAGAGAACTAAGCCCTTATTAGAAGGCAGTAACAATCTACCCATCTCACCTGAAGCTACAGGAAGCTATACGGTTTATCTCGAACGGGTAGATCCAGAAACAGGCTGTATAAGTGCAGGCCTTGGCTCTGCTACTTTACAGGTAAACCCTAGTCCAGCTACTCCTATAGTTAACGATTTTACAGTATGTGGCCTTGGCGAAGTCGAAGTTACTATAGCTGAAAATTATGTGAATGACCCCAATATAACCTACTATTGGTACAGTGATAACAACGAAGGTATCGTCACTGCCAATCCTTTTACGGTACCTGTTGTTGCAGGGCCGAATAGCTTTGGCATTTATGCCACACAGCAATCTGGGGCAGAAGAATTTTGCGATAGTGAAATAGATGAGTTTACCATCACTGCTTATCCAGCGGTTCCCGACCCTGTAATAAATCTCAACCCAGACGTAAGCGTAATCTGCGAGGGAGAATCGGTGACGTTTACCGCAGAGTTGGAAGGTAACTATACATTCGAATGGTACGATGCGTTAGGCAATCTACTAACAGCAGACGAAGGCAGCCCCAATCAATATACCTATAGCAATGCTGAGACAGGGAGTTTTGAGATTTTTGTAAAAGCCATCGCAGACTATGGGGAGATTGTGTGTGAGAGCGGTATGGAGAGCGCTTCAGTGTTCGTCAACCCTAAACCTGTGGACCCTATCGTAAATAACCAAGAAGTTTGCGGTACCGATGATGTGTCGGTTACTATTACCAATTTCAATGCTGATTATACTTATTACTGGTATGTAACTGGCAACGAAGGCATAAATGAAGTTACTTCTAACCCATTTACAGTTCCTGTTTCAGCAGGAGCAAATGATTTTGGTATTTATGCTGTATTAGGTAATTGCGTTAGTGAGCCAGATGATTTTTCTATTTTGGTCAATCCTATACCTCCTTCACCAAATATTACTTCTGAGTTAAGTGCGTATTGTATCGACGAACTTGTACGATTTGAAGCTAGTGTGGAAGGCAACTTTCAATTTAATTGGTATGCTGATGCAGAAAGAAATACCCTTCTAAAATCGAATAGTGATTTTTACGAGCCCGCAGAATTAACTTCAGGTGAATTAACTGTTTATGCAGAAGCTTTCGATCCTGATGCTCCAGAATGCACAAGCTCACTGGAAAATTTTGCAGTTACTATTTATGCCATTCCATCTAAGCCTGAAAAGGTAAGCGATATAAGCAATTGTGGTTCTGGGGAACTTACGCTTCAAGTTAAAGATCAGGGCGATGTAGAGTACCGCTGGTATTTTGTAGATGCAGATGGAAATAGAGGAGCATTTACTGAAACAACAGGTCTAAGTTATACAGGTACTTTTGAAGAAGATGCTTCTCTAATGGTAACCGCAAGTGCCAATGGCTGCGAGAGTACGGAAGAAATCATCAATGTAACCATTTTACCCAAACCTGCTATGCCACAACCGGTAGATGCAGAACGTTGTGGGGACGGGACAGTAACACTTTCAGTTAGTAATTACAATCAAAATCTGCAATACGATTGGTACGCAACAGAAAACAATGAGCCTGTGGGAGAGCCTGTAACAGTTTATCCTTTTGAGACTCCATCTTTGACTCTAACTACAGATTACTATGTAGTTGCTAGGTCTGCAACTTGCGAAAGTGATGGCGAATATGTTACCGCCACAATTACCCCAATAACGGGTTCACCCAATGTACAGAGCTTTCCGGGCTGTGGCAAGACGTCTAGCGATTTAGAGATTACAGATGAAGTCACAGAAATACAGGTAACCTACCGTTGGTACGATACCGATAATATCACTGAGGAAACCACACCTCTAGGGACAGACAGGACATTTGGCGAACCCATTACTGCTGACAAAACCTATTACGTAACCGCCCAAGCAGAAGGCGAATGTGAAAGTGCCCCAACCATTATCGCTTTTGATTATCAGCCTCTACCGACCCAACCAGACTTCCAGTTTGTAACACTTTGCGGCCCGGGTACGGTCAGTTTCAATCTTGGCCAAGTGGATGGTGCCGTGGGTTTTAACTGGTACTCATCAGCAGAAGGCGAAGAACCTTTGGCAGATGCCAGTGAGGAAGAAGGCTTTCAGATAAACATTGAACAGGCTGGAGAATACGACTTTTATGTCGAATCCATTTCGGCTGACGGATGTGTGAGCGAAAGGCAGTTGGTAACGGCCTATGTATTTGAAATACCTGCTGAGCCCGTTTTGGCATCATCAGCCAACACCTGTGAATCAGGGGGAGCGGTAACAGCATCGGTCAATCCTGTAAGTGGTGTTCAGTTCCGTTGGTATACCGAAGTCGATGCGGATGGTAATCCAGTTGGCGAGCCCTTCCAAACAGGGACCAGTTTGGAAACGAACATCCAAGAGGCCAGCACTTTCTATGTGCAGGCGGTAAACAGTAACCAAGTAGGTGAGGAGACCTTTGAGTGTGCGCAAGCTGAACTTTTAGCAATAGAACTGCAAGTAACAGGTTTACCAGCGTCACCAACTGTAAACCCTTCAGCCACTTCAGTTTGTGGTGAAGGGGAAATCACCTTTACGGTAGAAGGGCAAGAAGGCATAGAGATCAATTGGTATGCAGATGCAGATTTGAGCTCGCCGCTCAATGAAGTACCGACCAATTCGATTCCATATACCTTTAACTCGGCATCTATTAAGACCATTTATGCTACGGCGACCAATACGGCAACAGGCTGTGTGAGCTTAGAAAGTTCCGTAAGCGTAGATGTTTTTGAAGTACCTGAAGCCCCGATTATGACAGGCGCAGAAAGATGTGGACAGGGCGATATTACACTATCTGTCAGTGGAGCGAATAGTGAGCTTATCTACAATTGGTATGCTTATGAGAACCAAGAACAAGGGGACTTGGTACATGAGGGTGAAAGTTACTTTATAGAGGACTTGAAGGGAACGACGACTTTTTATGTAACAGCCAGTACCCAAAATTGTGAGAGCGAGCAAGGTACTTTAGTCACCGCCACCATCACTCCGGTTACAGATGCGCCAAGCGTGCAAAGTTTCCCAGCCTGTGGTAAAATGGACAGTGATTTGGCCATTTCAGAGCCTTTGGCAGATGTCACATATCGCTGGTATAGCGCCAGTGATTTATCGGAAGGTTCTTATCTCGGTATGGGATCAAGTTTTGGCGAACCCATTACTGCTGACAAAACCTATTATGTAACCGCCCAAGCAGAAGGGGAATGTGAGAGTGAGCCAACAGAAATTACCTTTGACTATTTGCCATTGCCATTTGCGCCATCATATGATTTTGTGGCACGTTGCGGTACAGGTACGGTCAGCTTCGACCTAGGAGAAGTAGAAGGAGCAGCCTCCTTCAACTGGTACACTTCAGAAAATGCAGAAGCACCTATAGCGAGTACAGAAGTTGGGCAGGTCTATCAAACTATAGAACTTCAACCCGATACTTATGATTATTACGTAGAATCTGTTTCAGCAGACGGCTGTGTGAGCGAGAGACAGCTGGTAAATATTTATGTTTTTGCTATCCCCTCCACGCCCGAGTTGGTATCTTCTAGTACTACTTGTGAGGTAGGGGGCGCGGTTTCGGCATCGGTAAATCCTATCGACGGTGTTCAGTACCGTTGGTTCGATAATCCTGAAGCTGAGGGCGATCCTTTGTTTATAGGCAATTCCATTGAAACGAACATACAGCAAACAAGCACTCTATTTGTGCAATCATACAGCCTTTATTCTACTGAAGGTGGATCTTTTGAATGTGCCAGTGAAACATTGTTAGAAGTGGAGTTACAGATTACGGGATTACCAAACGCACCGGAAGTGAGTCAGTCAGCATCATCAGTATGTGGAGAGGGGCAAGTTAGTTTTCTTGTTCAACCATCAGAAGGCATTGAAATTAATTGGTATGAAGACGTCTCTCTAGAATCTTTAATTGAAGAAAAATCTTTCGGCTACGCACAAAATTTTTCAGTAAATACCAATAATACGCTTTATGTGACGGCTACAAATTTAAGTACGGGTTGTGTAAGTTTACCTACTGAAGTATCAGTGCAGGTTTATCCTGAACCAGCCGCACCAATTATCGAAGATGATGTTTTGTGTGCAGCAGCTAATTATACCCTTGCGCCTCAAAGTGAATTGGCAGAGCCGCTCTTTAGGTATTATTTATCAGAAGACCTAGCAGAACCCGCTTTTGAAGGAGTAGCTTGGCAAAGAGACATCCAAGAAACTACTGATTTTTGGATCACCCAAGTAGGAGAAGGCGGCTGTGAAAGTGAAGCAGTAGAAGTTACCATTACCGTTGAAGCTGAAGTACCCACGCCTATGGTAGACGATCAGGTTTTCTGCGGCCCTTCTGCAGTGACTTTAAATATTTTGAATGGCAATTCGAATTATAATTACAATTGGTTCTTATCAGAAGAGGCACCCTTAGAGGAAGCTTTTGCTTCCGGAATAACAGCCAACATCAATAATGTTGCGACAACGACAACTTATTGGGTGGAGGCTTCTACCGCCACAGGTTGCGCCAGTGAAAGAACTGCGGTTACGGTTAATATTGTAGAAGTACCAGATAAACCTTTGGTTTTAGATAGGGCAATTTGTGGGCCAGGCACTGCCTTTTTAACAGTAGACAATGCACAAGAAGGTTATCTTTATCAGTGGTATTCAGACCAAGATTTAACAAATTTGGTAAATACAGGTAACAGCTTCGAAACTCCATTTTTGGATCAAGCCACTACCTATTACATAGTTGCCCTTAACGAAAGCGAAGCCTTGGAGGTGTCTTGCCCAAGCGAAGTAGATATGGCCGAAGTAAGCATCTTAGATGCAGGCGAAATAGCCATTGGTGGTGTATTAAAAATTTGTTTGGACGCTCCCGTTTATAATCTGCTGTTAGATGTACCTTTTGCAGGTGGTCAATTTACAGGAACAGGTGTACAAAATGGCACAGAGTTTAATCCAGCATTAGCGGGCATTGGTACTTATGAAATTGCTTATTCTTACACCAATGAGCAAGACTGTGAGTTTTTTGGAACTCGAACTATTGAGGTAACCGAGCCTTTAAATCCTTCCACAGATATTTTAGCAGAAGTAGAAACCAAAATTTGTATCGGCAATGGCTTACTTGATCTGAGTCAATTTACCTTAATCGATGGGGGATTTTGGTCAGGCGAAGGCGTAGCGGAAACTAATTTTGATCCAAGCTTAAGTGGAGTGGGTATTTTCGAAATATTATATGAAACAACTACAGAGTTTTGCACTTACACCGCTACACTTAGTATTGAAGTAATAGATGATGAAATAGCCCCTATTGATTTAGGAGCCAATGCATTAAGTTTTTGTGTAGGAGAGGAATATGTGATTTCTGTAAATAATCCGGATGAAAGCTTGACCTACGAATGGTTGGATGCTAACGGCAATGTAATTGGTCAAGGAAACCGATTGATCGGTGAGGCTACGCAAGATTTAACCGTAACTTGTAGGGCGAGCGATGCCGATGGTTGTGGTGACATTACCGCAGATTTCAGCATAGATGTTTTCGAATTCCCGAGTGAAATTACCGCGGATAAAACACAAATCGATCAACATGACTTTGTGCAGTTTTCTTTGTCTGATACTGAGAACACAACTTATTTGTGGGAGTTTGGTACGGGTGAAACCTCCACCCAACAAAATCCAGCTTACTACTTTCATGAAGCCGGCACATTTGAAGTGGCGGTATACATGGCAAATACCGAATTGAACTGCGAAGATTCTCTCAAGATTACCATACAGGTAGGAGAGACCGACACAGGCGTTATTACAGATTTAACAAGCATTGATATTCCTGATAGAATGACGGTCAATACCTTTCCGCAACCCTTTCAACAGAGTTTGCGCCTCAAAATTAACAGTATTGAAAGTGGAAAGGCCAATGTGACTATTTACAATGCAGCAGGCATATTGGTGCAAGAAACTACCAACAATGTGATTTTAGGAGAGAATGACATCACTTTAGAAACCACTGATTTCTCTTCGGGCATGTATGTGGTCAAGGTTTCAGTCGGGAAATCTCTACAAGTATTAAAAGCTATAAAAAGATAATGATCATGCATAGATACTATTCATACATAGTGCTTTCTTTCTTTGCCTTGGCATGCATCTCTTGCGATAATAGGTGGGCATTTAAGGGAGAAAATTTACCTCCTGAGTTGGGACTTAAGCTTTTGAACGGCGAGTTTACAGATGAAGAGGGCAATTTGCTCATTTCTCTGTCTGACACCCTAAAGCTAAATGCCAAAACGGAGAATGAAACCTATACCTTTGATATGAAATATTTTGATGAAAACCTAGTGGAAATCAATTACGAGATACTTAAGGGTGATGGAGAGCTGGTTCAGTCCAATACTACGCAAGCAATAGCAGGACAAATTGATATCTCAAACGAAGAAATTACTTTGGAGTACGTACCGAATGAATTGGGCGAGCATGAGATAAGCTTTGTGGCTACCGATATTTTTGGGGAACAATCGGCTTCGGTCACCGTGTTCTTGTTCTTTTTTGATAATTGGGCACCTATTGGAGATTTACAGGTCAGTTACCAAGGTAAAACAGATCCGAGGCATTACCTGCTAGATGCTGGCAACAGCATTGATCAAGATGCGGCCTATGGGGGAGACATTGTACAATATAAGTACCTGATCAACGACTACGAATTGCTCACCACAGTACCTTCAATAAATTATATTTTCCAGTCTGAAGGGACTTTTAATGTAAGCTTGCAAGTACTTGATAACGACAATTTTTGGTCTGAGGCCGTAACAGAGGAGGTGTTGGTTGAATAGTCTTTTTATACGCTAAAGTGTGCTTTTGCTTTCTCATAATGTACATATAAG
>CAKZMZ010000524.1 GCA_937129345.1 uncultured Thalassovita sp.
TGTTGAAAAATTTTACTGTTCCGTTACTCATCTTAAAAAAAAATTATATGAGCCACAAAGGTACGATTTTTTCGCGACTGTTCACAACAATCGGGCAATTACATGATAAATTAGTTTAAAAAGCTCTTGAAAACCATTCAATCAGCACTTTAAACCCTTAAAGCTTGGGGAATTTAGACCTTGCTATTGTAGTGTAAGCAAATTTTGTGTAGATATGAAAATATTTTTCTACACACCCTACCACCCCGATCTGTTATGAAAAACATCCCTTTAATATCATTTATACTCTTGCTTGCAAATTTATCTTATGCACAAGGTGGTAACACTCCTAAAACACCATTTACCCAAATGTACCTGCCCGTATGGTTAGAGGCGCGAAATCACTGTTTGGACGTCGCCCAGGCCATGCCCGAAGAACTTTATGCTTACAAACCAACTAAAGTAAGCAAAACATTTGGCGAACAAATGGTGCACATTGCCCATACGGTAGAACTGCTCACCAAACGCTATGTACAAGGTATGGAAGTAAAGCCCAATACACCCGATGCCTCTAGAATGACCAAAGCTGAAATCATTCAATTGCTTAAAGATGGCTTTGACTATACCACTAAAGTGATTTACGAGATAGAGCAAACCCAACTAGATGAAACCTGCGTGATGTATCATAGTGGAAATACAGTAAGCAGAGCATTTGCTTTGTTTTACGTACAAGACCATATGGCCAACCACAGAGCAAAATCAAATCTATACCTTAGGATGAATGGCATTGAACCTCCTGAGTATACTTGGTAAATAAAAAATAATGAATGGTAAATTGGTAATGATCAATCTCTTGCTTTCGCAAGCATTTTTTTAATTACTAGCCTTTTCTTTTAGCTTAAAAAATTGTTAGACTTTATATAAGCATTGCCATTCTTCTTTACAAAGCACTAAAAACTACATCCATTTTTTTATATTTGTCGTCCTTTCATTTTTAAGATAGAAGCGACAGATGAGTTTTTTGGAAAGTCTGAATGAACCTCAAAGAGAAGCAGTAATCAACACTGACGGGCCTTTAATGATCATTGCAGGTGCAGGTTCAGGCAAAACACGTGTTTTGACCTACCGCATTGCTTATTTGATCAACCAAGGCGTGGATCCCTTCAATATTCTTGCACTTACTTTTACCAACAAGGCCGCTAGAGAAATGCGGGAAAGAATAGAATATTTGGTAGGTGGAGAAGCCAGAAATTTATGGATGGGCACCTTTCACTCAATCTTCGCAAGGATCCTTAGGTACGAGGCCAATAAGATTGGTTTTGATAGTAATTTCACTATTTACGATACCGATGACTCTAAATCGCTTTTGCGCTCTATTATTAAAGAAAAGCGCTTAGACGATAAAATCTACAAAGTGAACGGCGTATTGGCGAGAATTTCTTCTGCTAAAAATAATCTGATTTCCTGGCAATCGTATTCGGCCAATACAGAATTAGTATTAGAAGATGAAGCATCTCGCAGACCAAAAATAGCAGATATTTACAAAACCTATGTACAGCGTTGCTTTAAAGCAAATGCTATGGATTTTGACGATTTGCTGTTCAACACCAATGTATTGTTTAGAGATCATTTAGATGCACTCAACAAATATCAGCACAAATTTAAATACGTGATGATCGATGAGTTTCAGGATACCAACATCTCTCAATATGCCATTACCAGAAAACTCTCCAATTTGCATCAAAACATAGCTGTAGTTGGCGATGATGCCCAAAGTATTTATGCTTTTAGAGGTGCCAATATACAGAACATACTCAATTTTGAAAGTGATTATCCCGACTTAAGAACCATTCGCCTCGAACAAAATTACCGCTCTACACAAAACATCGTTAATGCGGCCAACTCGGTCATTAAAAACAACACCAAGCAACTAAAGAAAAAGGTTTGGACCCACAACATTTTAGGCGATAAGCTAGAATTGTTTAAGGCAGTTTCTGATGGGGAAGAAGGCAGACTGATTGCCAGTTCAATATTTCAAGAGAAAATGAACCATGGCCTGCCAAATAGTGATTTTTGTGTTTTATACCGCACCAACTCACAGTCTAGGGCCATTGAAGAAGCCCTGAGGAGCAATAACATTAAATACAAAATTATTGGTGGTCTGTCTTTTTATCAGCGTAAAGAGATAAAAGACCTTCTTGCTTATCTGCGCTTTGCAGTAAACCCGCAAGATGAGGAAGCTTTTAAACGCATCATTAATTATCCTAAGCGGGGAATAGGCAATACATCTGTAGAGAAAATTATAGTAGCCGCTGCAGACCACGGCTTAACCCTGTGGGAAGTCGTGAGCCAAGCACAGCGTTTTTTTGGTAATGGTCGGCTTACAACCGCCTTAGAGGGCTTTACGGTAATGATCAAAAGCTTTATGTTGGCCATAAAAAACAAAGATGCCTACAAAGCGGCCTCACAAGTGGCCAAAAGTTCGGGTATTATTAAGGAACTGTATGACGATAGAACCGTAGAAGGTAGGGTGCGTTACGAAAACCTGCAAGAGTTACTCAACTCTATAAAGGCATTTGTAGACGACCCCGAAACAGAAGACAAAAGTCTTGAAAGTTTTTTACAGGAAGTAGCCTTGTATACTACAAGTGATGCAGATACCGATCCCGACGCCGTTACCCTAATGACCATCCACATGTCTAAAGGTCTGGAGTTTAGCCATGTTTACATTGTTGGTATCGAAGAGGATTTGTTTCCCTCGCAATTGATGTTGAGTTCGAGAGAAGATCTAGAGGAGGAAAGAAGACTGTTTTATGTGGCCATTACTAGGGCCAAGAAAAAGCTGTTTTTATCTTATGCTTTGCAACGCTACCGCTTTGGACAATTAAAACCATGCGAACCGAGCCGCTTTTTAGAAGAAATTAGCCACGATTATTTAAATACTGTAAACACGGTAACTGGCAGCAGGCCATCTTCAGGGTTTAGGCTGAACAAAAAGACACCCGTTTCAGGCTTAAAGAAAAAATCGAATTTTGCGGGTAAATTCAATGCTAAAAAGCATCAAGTATCAGAGAATTTTACCCCTAACAAGCCCGAAGAACTCGAGCAAGGCCACAGAGTGGAGCACATTAAATTCGGGTTTGGAACTATTACGCAAATAGATAACCACGGGAGCGATAAAAGAGCCAAAGTAAATTTTGATAATTTTGGCGAAAAGACATTAATTCTTAGCTTTGCTAAGCTTATGATACATAAATAGACTTCCCTTTTCTGAAAAATAAATAATTACAATCACCGTCTGAACATTATAGGCACACTATTTTTTACATAAGCAATTTATTTCCTATCTACTTATAAAATTATGGAATACAACTCTGAAAGAGATCCCCTTATCCTAATGGAATATGGCCGCAATGTACAAAAGCTTGTTAGGTACATTAGGCAACTCGACGACAAAGAAGAAAGAAGCCGCTTGGCGCATGTACTCATTCATTTAATGAAACAACTCAACCCGTCTGTTAGAGAAAACAGCGACAATGCCCAAAGAATTTGGGACCATATGCACATTATGGCAAACTTTGAATTAGATATAGATGCGCCTTATCCCCCACCAGATGAAGAGCTTGTCTTTTCTAAACCACAAAAAATGCTGTATAAAAATGGTGAGCTCAAACACAAGCATTACGGAAGAAATATAGAGTTTTTGATTAAAGCTGCCGTAAAAATGGAAGATGAGGAAGAGAAAAAAGCAGCCACTATTTACATAGGTAAGTTAATGAAGTCTTTCTATGCTTCTT
>CAKZMZ010000525.1 GCA_937129345.1 uncultured Thalassovita sp.
GTTAGCGGAGACTATGCTTATGTTACTCTAAGAGAAGGCATCTCCTGTGCCAATCCTATAAACATTAATGTATTAGAAGTGGTGGATGTGAGCAATTACCGAAACCCTGTACAACTCAACAGTATTTTTATGAGCAACCCAAGAGGTTTGGGCATTGGCTGCAACAACAAATTGTATGTTTGCGATGGCGACGTAGGTTTAGTACAATTTTCTTTAGATAACCCGGCAAATCCGGTACAAGACACCGTTTATGCCAACCATGCTGCCAATGATGTGATCATAAAAGACGACTTAGTGATTGTTACGGGTGATGATGGCATTTATCAGTACCGCTGTGGTGAGGAGTTGGAATTACTCAGCAGTTTGCCAATTACATACTGATTTTTAATAGCTCTTTCTAGGGTTATTTTTAAAAGAATATCACATTCTATTTAACCTGACCCTAGATAGGGTTCTTATAAATGAAAAAAACACTTATTCTTCTCTTGGCTTCTTTACTTTTGGGTGGGGCATTTGCCCAAAGCCAAAAACAAGATTCTCTACACATCCCCAAAGCCTGGATTGTATCGGTAGACTTGATCAATCAGGTAGACAATTACCCTGCTTTGCTGTTGGCAGGCGAAAAATTATTGAGTAAAGATTTTAGCATAATGCTTGAAGCAGGGCCAGTTATCGTACCTGAAAGTTATTGGCAAGAAAGTTTTGAGCGTTATTTTGGCTTTAAAAGCAGATTAGAAGCTAGGTTGTACTATCACTACAATCATAAAAAAAAGCTCCGAGATTTTATATCTATGGATGTAGGCTTTCATGGAGATTGGTACCGAATGCAGTATGATGTGAGTTTAGGGAATTTTTCTCGCATAGAAGAGGGCACCTTCAAAAGAAACATCTTAGATTACCATTTACGCTGGGGGCGACAACGTTTTTTATTAAAATCGAGAAAGCTTATTTTAGAATGGAGCGTTGGCATTGGGGTCCAGCGCATGTCTTATAAAGAACCTGATAGCAACGGCGGATTCATTTTTACAGCTTCTGATATAACCACAGATACAGACGTAGGCCCACTTTCAGGAAACTTCAGGATAAAAATTGGGTATTTGATCGGGAGAAAGGAGTAAAAATCTTAAATATATATCGAATTCGAATCGCCCTCATTTGTAATGAGGGTTAAAAGAGAAAGGCATTTATAATGCCTTAATCGTATACTGCCATTTCAAATCGATTTTAATTTTTCGCATTACAAATGCAAACCCAATACATCCGAGACACTTGGTTTTCAGAAAAAAATACGAATGGCTAATAGCTAAATTCTAATAACTAGCTTAGATTTACCTTATGCGAAAAATTACTCCTGAAGATAAAGAACTGGTTAAATGGGCTATGTGGGCACACGGTAGTGCCCTACTCGGATTGCTTTTACCCTATACCAACTTAATTGGCCCTTACTATATTCTCAAGAATAAAACAGCGGAGTTCCCCGAAGTGGAAGCCCACGCTAAGGCCGCACTCAATTTTCAAATTACTATGAGCATAGGCTTTACCATATGTTTTGTATTATTGATTGTTTGGATAGGTATCTTCGGGTTAATTTTTTTGGCTGTTTGTGAGTTGATCATGGTCTTTCTCGCTGTGCTAGAAGCCCATGATCTGGAAGTATACAAGTATCCATTCAGTATGACTTTTATTGAGTGAAATTTTTTTATCGAAAAGACCTGTTACCTTTGAATTGTTAAGATGAAAATCCCTCTTAACCCTCATCCATTAATTCAATAAAAATCAGTCCGTACTTTCTACAATACCGGCAGCTTTTTACGGAGCGCTTAAAAAGCTCGTACAACAAAATTTCAATTTACATCCAAATAAACATATTCACGCATCCTCAAATAAACCAACCCTTACTTGCCTTTTGCTAATATTCTAACTCTAAGCACTAATTTCCTCCTTAAAAAATACCTTAAAGCCAACAAAAGACACTGCCACGAACCCAAAAAAGATGGCAGCTAATGGTAAATTGTACCAAGTCATGGCCAATAGTGCAACCACAGCAATACCCAATGCCAAAGCAGGAAAAACAGGATACACAGGCACTTTAAATGGGCGAGGCATATTGGGTTCTTTTTTACGTAAGGCAAAAAAGGCCACCATAGAAATGATGTACAATCCTAAAGCGCCAAAGCAGGCTATGGTAATAATTTCACCTGTTTTACCTGTAAGCAGCGCTATGATGCCTACTGCCATATTGATCAATAAGGCATTGGCGGGCGTTCTAAATTTTTTATGCACTTTTCCTAAAACTTTGGGCGCATAGCCTACTCTACCAAATTCAAAAGTGGCCCTTCCCGCTGCCAAAATAATACCGTGGAAAGAAGCGATCAAACCAAACAAGCCTACGGTGATCAATAAATCATACAAAAAGGCATTTTCGCCTACTACCCTGCCCAAGGCCAAGGGCAAGGGAGAATCAGACGCGGTACTGCTGCCCTCGGGAAAAACCACGGCTTCCCAACCTGCCACACCCACTGAAGAAGAAAAGGTGAGCAAACACAAAACTACCAAGGTTAAGATGGCCGACCCAAAACCAATGAGCACATTTCTCTGTGGATTTATGGTTTCTTCGGCTACGTTGGCAACGCCCTCAATCGCCAAGAAAAACCAAATCGCAAAGGGGATGGCAGCAAAAATACCCTCTACTCCGTTGGGAAAAGCATTTTGCTTAAGGTTCTGAAACTCAAACTCGGGTAGGGTAACACCTGCAAAAATAAGTAATTCTCCCACAGCCAAAATGGTAATGATCAGCTCAAAAGAAGCAGCCGCCTTTACCCCGTAAATATTCAATCCTGTAAAGATAAAGTAGGCTACAATGGCTATACCTAGGGTATCAAACTGTGGGAAGGACAAATGAAAGTAAGCACCAATGGCCAAGGCGATGGCGGGGGGCGCAAAAACAAACTCTACTATTTGCGTAATGCCCGCAATGAAACCCCAATTTTTACCTAAGCCTCGGTCGGCATAGTCAAACGCACCGCCTGCTTTAGGTATGGCACAGGCCAATTCTGTATAGCTAAAAGTAAAGGTGAGGTACATAATGATTATGAAAAAGGTGGCGATGGCCAAACCCAAAGTTCCGCCTTTTTCCAAACCCAAATTCCAGCCGAAATACATGCCGGATATTACATAACCTACACCCAAGCCCCAAAGCATTAAAGGGCCCAAAGTCTGCTTTAATTGAGTGGTATTACTCGATTCTGCCATTTAAAAAAATATGTATGGTACTAAAAAGTGATGGTAGTAGATGTGTTGCTCTTCAAGAATACAAAATTGAAGGGAATTTGAAAAATGCAATCAGAAAATGGGAAAGATTCCACTTAAATTTTAGGATAGATTTTAAGAAAGTACCTATAGCGCCAATTCTAACTGCTGTTATTGGCATATTGAAATAAAATTTTTTTTCGGCACAAGGTTTCTACCTCATTGCTTAGGCATATATAAAGCCGGATCATTAGGCAGTAGGACTGAGTATAGAATGTAGAATCAGAAAAGTATATGGAGATAAGAAAGGCCTGTGCGACACAGGCCTCGTTTAAGATATTCGCCAAGCAGCTCAATCATTTCAACATATACACTCTTGCCTCATAAGGCCTTAAGGTAAGGGTATTTTGTGCTGCATGTGGTAGCACAGGATAGTTACACATGATCACTTTGCTTGAATTTGCATAAGTTGCCAAATGCCCTGGCAAAACAAAATCGGTTTCGGTATCCGAAAAGCTCAGCACTACCAACATTTGCCTATTTTCTAAAGTACGGGTATAAGCATAAATCTCAGGATTGGGCTTGTCTATGATTTCCGTTTCACCATAAACCAATACCTCATGTTGTTTTCTCAGCTTGACCAGCTTTTTGTAATAATGTAAAATCGAGTTTTTATCTCTTAGGGCAGTCTCAACATTTATTTCCTTAAAGTTTGGGTTCACTTTCAGCCAAGGCTGTCCATTGGTAAATCCTGCCTGCTCCGAGGCATCCCACTGTACAGGCGTGCGGGCATTGTCCCTGCTAAAAGGATGGGCTTTTTTTAAGAACTCTACTTCAGTACCCCCATTCTCTAAAAATGCTCTGTAGGCATTTAAGGTCTGTACGTCGTTGTAGTCTTCCATACTCGGGAAAGCCACGTTGGTCATCCCTATTTCATCGCCTTGGTAGATGTAGGGCGTGCCTTTTAAGGTAAATAATAGTGTGCCCAGCATTTTTGCAGATTCTAAGCGGTACTCTTTGTCATTGCCAAACCTCGATACGATTCTAGGGAAATCATGATTGCCTAAGAAAATACTGCCCCATCCTTCGTTGCCTAAAGCTTTTTCCCATGTCTCAAAAACATCTTTAAATTCTTCTAAAGACCAATCTCTCCAAGCAAGCATGTCGTCTGGCTTTCGATCTAAAAACATATGCCCGAAATGAAAGACCATATTAAGCTCTTTACTGCTCTCCCCAACATAATCGTTCACTTCTTCAGGGGTAACACCAATGCCTTCTCCCACGGTCATTACATCGTACTTAGAAAGCACTTCCCTGTTCATTTCTTTTAAAAACTCATGCACTCTTGGGCCACTGGCATATACCTGTGGAAAGTAACCATCAAAATCTTTGGGAAAAGGCGGGAAACCGGGCTCTTTGGAAATTAATGGAATCACATCCATACGGAAACCCGCTACGCCTTTATCTAACCAAAAGCGCATCATCTTATAAATTTCTTGACGCATTTGATCATTTTCCCAGTTTAAATCGGGTTGCTTTTTGGTGAAAAGGTGTAGATAATACTCACCTGTAACTTCGTCAAACTCCCATGCGCTGCCTGTAAAGAAAGAGACCCAATCGTTAGGTGGCCCTCCGTTTACCGGCGGATGCCAAATGTAATAATCCCTGTAAGGATTATCTTTAGACTTTCTGGATTCCACAAACCAATTGTGCTCATCTGAGCTGTGGTTTACTACTAGGTCTATAATGATTTTGATGCCTCTTTTTTCAGCTTCTTTAAATAATAACTCCACATCCTCCATAGTACCGAACTCCTGCATCACGCCGTAGTAATCGCTAATGTCATAGCCATTGTCATCATTGGGAGAAGGATAAAATGGACAGAGCCAAATAATGTCTATACCTAGTTCTTTTAGATAGTCTAATTTCTCAATAATTCCTGGAATATCGCCTACACCATCGCCGTTGCTGTCTTTAAAACTCCTGGGATATATCTGGTAGATCACACTTTCTTTCCACCATGCTTTGGTAATATTTGTTGTCATAGTTTTTAATTGATATTGTTTTTTGTAAAGTTGATGAGTTGTATGGTTGAAATATTTAAGATTTATTGCGGAGGCAGTTGAATTCCTTGCTGGTTGAATTTGAGTACTTCTATAGGTGCATCGTTTTTCACTACAACCAACCATTGTTCTTCTCCTACCTCCATTATATGAAAATCCCTGACCTGTCCTGATAGACGAATGCCACTTTGAGTAGAAGAAACGTGCTGGAAAGTACCATCTCCCCCACCCGCAAGCAATAAACCATAGCTGGCATCGTAGCGACCTACTTCTGGCTTTACATTGAACAAATTGCCGCCTGTGATAATATCTTGCTGGCCATCATTATTAAAGTCTCCCGTGATTATGCTGTAGATTGGTGAAAATTGCGCTTCTGTTGGTAAGGCTTGCATCTCAAACTGAAAGCCGCCTTTATTGATCAAAACCACACTTTTTAATTGGTAAGCCTTTTTCACTATGGCATCTTCCAATTCTTCAGCTGTAAAAATGTCATTAACTGTTTGGTCTTTATAGCTTTCGTATTTGAGGTATTTCTTTTTAAGATGTGGCATTTGCATCACTAAATCATGTCTCAAAACCAGTGGGTAAGACTGCTCACCAAAATACATATTGATGATTTGCTCTGCCGTGCCGTTTTTATCAAAATCATTTACATACAAACTCACAGGTTTTTCTGCACTGGCCTCAAATCGAGAGTTTAAGCCGTGGTTGCCCACCACAAAATCCATTAAGCCATCATTATTAAAGTCTGCAGCTTTTACCACATTCCACCAGCCTTCTGATTTTTCAAGCCCATTTTCTAACACAGGCGTGAGTTTACCAGCATCATTCCTAAAAAAAACGATAGGCATCCAATCGCCGACCACTACCAAGTCCAAATCGCTGTCTTTATCAATGTCAAGCCATTGGGCATCGGTAATCATTCCGAGGTTTTGGAAAGCAGGGGCAGCTGTTTCACTGACTTCTGTAAATTTTCCCTCGCCGTTATTCTGGAGTAAATAAGCATTACCAGACGCTCCGTATAATAAAGTTTTTAGCCGAGTGCCCACAAATAAATCTATGTCGCCATCTTGATCATAGTCAGCAGCTTTTACGGTGCCTGTGCTTTCATACTTGGTAAAAGGCAGAGCACTTCTATCTCTCTCAAAATTTCCGGCTCCATCGTTGAGGTACAATCTATCTAACAAGGCAGAAGAAATTGACGTAAATTCACTGCCCCCGCTGGCCACATACAAATCTTGGTCGCCATCGCCATCTGCATCAAAGAAAACGGCATCCACATCTTCCGACAGTTTATCTTTTTCAAAGACTTCTTGTGGTTTTGCAACAAACTGCCCATTGGCTTGCTGAACAAACAATACTCCCGGACTATCTTTGGCACCGCCTATGAAACAGTCCATAAAACCATCGTTGTTTACATCCGCCTTGGCCATCTTAGGCCCTTCTGTCGAGAACATATGGAAAAGCAGGCGGTCTCTGTCAAAATCTACAAAGGGATTTTCTTTGTGCGCATAAGCCAGTGGACTTTTTTTACTTGAAGTTGTACTAAAAAGTGGCTTTATTGGCACAGATTTTTTGATTGGCACTTCTTTACCTTTCGATTGCTCAAGTACTAATACTTGATCTGTTACTACCTCTGTAAGTATGGTTTGGCTTTCATCTGGCCATGTAACAATAATACTATCCAGCTTTTCTATTGGGCCTAAACCAATATGTGGCCGCTGATCTACGGTAGACTCAAAACCACGAACGGGCATTTGCTCTAAATAAAATTGTTGTTCTCCGTGCTTTACTGTGATTTTAGTACCAAACGCAAAGGGGTTTTTACCTTCTCCTTTTAAGTCAAATTTGATATAATGATTTTTGGGATACAATTCACTTGCCTTATTTTCATAAACAAATGCCTGCATGTTCACATTGTTTACCACCAAATCTGCGTCGCCATCGTTATCCAAATCTCCATATGCAGACCCATTAGAAAAACTCGGAGTATTTAAGCCCCATTCTGCTGCCTTATTGGTAAAAGTATAGTCGCGGTTGTTTACAAAAGCGTAATTAGAAATTTTATTAGAAGGTATGGCATCTATCAATTTTTGGTAATCTACTTGATCACCTTTTATGATTTCTTTAACCATACTTTCATTGCTAAAAAACTGTATGTAGTCTTGGTTGGTAAGGTCACCAGCAATGCCATTGGCCACAAAAATATCCTTCCAACCATCGTTGTCCATATCAAAAATGAGGGCGCCCCAACTCCAGTCTGTGGCCTCTACACCAGACAATCGGCCAATCTCACTGTATGTACCATCTGCATTGTTGAGGTGGAACATATTGCGGGTAAATTGGTGGTAGTAATCACTTTTGATGTTAAGTTGATAGCGGTCCCAGTTCTCAAAGGTCGTGACTGTTTTTAGCCTATCGTGCTCGCCTGGTAGCATTTCAGTTACAAAAATATCAGCGTGGGCATCATTGTTAAAATCTGCCATATCAGCGCCCATAGAAGCGCCGCTAATGCTACGCATTTTATCTGTTAACGCTTCTCTAAATGTGCCGTCTTGGTTGTTCATGTAAATGTAATCGCGCTCAAAAAAGTCGTTAGAGACGTAAATATCTTGCCAACCATCTTTGTCTATATCACCTACGGTTACGCCTAGGCCAAAACCGATTACACTGCCATAAATGCCTGCGGCTTCGCTTACGTCTGTAAAATTTTCCCCATCGTTTCTAAATAGTTTGTCTCCGCCGACTGGGTCGCGTTTGGGGCGTTCATTTTTTTGCAGATTAAAACTGCCAATGGCCTGATACGAATTGTTGAGCAGATACATATCCAAATCGCCATCGTGGTCATAATCAAAGAAAGCAGCATGGGTAGAAAAGCCCTGATCCGCCAAGCCATAAGCTTCGGCTTCTTCCATAAAAGTTACGTCTCCCTCGGCAGAAACACCCTGATTAATGAACAATTCATTCTGCTTGTTGTCGCCTTCAATATCGCCTGAGTTGCATATGTAAATATCTAAAAGGCCATCACCATTTACATCGGCAATGCTTACTCCTGTTGACCACGCTTTTTTACCTGCTACACCTGCCTTTTCGGTGATGTCTTCAAATTGTAAATTACCCTTGTTCAAATACAACTTGTTGGGCTGCATGTTGGCAGTAAAGTAGATATCTATTAAGCCATCATTATTAACATCACCCAAACCAACACCACCACCATTGTAAAAATTTCTATAAGTGTAGATATTGAAATCCTTATTAAAAGAGAGTTTGTTTTCGAATGCTACTCCTGTGTTGTCTGAATCTAAAAGCTGAAATAAGGTGGGCTGTTCCTCTTCCTGCTCGCTTGCAATAGGCCCACAAGCAATTAAAAAAACAAACAATATGATAAATATCGAGGATAAGTTTTTCATTTATATGGTCATATTTTTTGAGCTTATTTTCTCCATGTTATTCTTAGCAAGAAACTTTGAAAGGCATTCTGAGCAGCTCTAGCCTTCCTTTTTCTTCAATGATTCTTCAACAAATAAATCTGTATACATAGCCTCTACATCAGATGGGTTCTTTTTATAGATGGAAATTCTTCTATTGCCTTTGATCATAATGTAGGCAGTACGTTCTCCCTCATCGCTTACTTTTATGAAATCGTCGTCATACCACTTTTTATACAAATCAACCACATCTAGCAAAAGACTATCAGCACTTAGGCTTGTATTCCAAGGTGCCCAAGCTTTGTAGGAAAAAATTACTGGCATTTTATGGATTTTCCCCTTATAGAAATCTGGGTAAAAGTTCATCTGAGCTTCTGCTTTCAGTTGATTGGGTAGCTCGTACTTTACGGTCATGTTCTTATCGCCATGAGTAATGATTCCTTGCTTGTTGAGCTCCCAACAATGGGCATAAAAGTCTTTTTGAGACATTCCGAAATTGATATCTAAAAAGAGGCTATCATACCTTTGCCCACTAGCCAATTCGGTCTCTAATTTATCGTAATATTCATGCGATTGGCATGCAACCATAACGACTGTAAAACCTAATAAAAGCGCTAATTTTTTCATCTTTTAGTTGTTTAAAGCTGGTATTGTTAATTGTTTTAAAAATTGATTATTACTCTATCAATTGTATTTGACATTTAGTGATAATCATTTATCATTTATCATTTATCATTTACTTAACTATTTCAAACACTTGCGCTTTTGCATCATTTTTTAGTACGAGTAATCTTTTGGCATTTTCTTGTTCTAACCATACCAAATCGCGCATGGCACCTTTAACAAGCAGTCCTGTTTTTCTATTGGGCACAAATGCAAATGTGCCATCGCCCAAACCTTTTAAGAACAAACCATAAGTAGCGGCATAGATCCCTGTCTCAGGCTTGGCTTCCATAAAATTGCCCCCTGCCACCAAATCAATGGTTCCGTCCCCATCAACGTCTTCTGCCAATAAAGTTTTTAGAGGTGCGTATTGTGCTTCAATGGGCAGTGGTTTTTCAGAAAAATGTCCCTTACCATCATTTAAAAATACCATACTCCTCATTTCTTTGGCCTCCCAAGTTACTGCCCCTTTTAGTTGCGCTTCTGAAAAAATATCCGTTACGGTTTGTTCCTTGTAACTCCCATATTTCAGGTATTTCTTTTTAAGAATGGGCATTTGTTTCACCAAATCATGCCTTAAAACCAGTGGATAGGTATCTCCACTATTGGGTACAGAAACGATTTGCTCTAAAGTACCGTTTTGGTCAAAATCATTCACATGCATGGTTATAGGCCGATTTTCCTTAGGTTTAAATCTCGTGTTCAAACCGTGGTTGCCGGCCACAATATCCATATCACCATCTTGGTCTATGTCTGCAAGGGTTAAGCAACTCCAAAAGCCATGGGTTTCATCCAATCCGCTAGGATAGCCGCTTTCCAAGCGGCTTTCTATACTTTCTTTGAATGTACCTTGCTCGTTTATCATCACAGTTAAAGGCAGCCATTCTCCGGCAATAATCAATTCGGGAAATTTATCCCCGTTTAAATCTGCCCAAGCCAAACTGGTAATCAAGCCTTTTTCTATTAAGGTAGGCGCTTTATCTTCAGTTACATTGGTGAATTTTCCTTTGCCATCATTCTCTAAAATGTAGATGTTCATGGGTAAGCCGTAAGAAAAAGGCTTTGCACGAATGGCCACGGACAAATCTATATCGCCATCTTGATCAAAATCT
>CAKZMZ010000526.1 GCA_937129345.1 uncultured Thalassovita sp.
TCTTTAGAACGCTAGGCATAGCCAAGCAAACCGAAATATCAGTACAGGAAGTCTACAGTAAAGAAAGTGAGTTTCTACCTTTGGCAGAGGCTTATTTAAACGGTATCAATATCTATTTACAAGAAACATCTCTACCTCCTGAATATCAGATAATTGGTATCGAAAAGGAAGACTTTACTTTAACTGATGTACACAACAGCGTAGGCTATATGGCCTTTAGCTTTGCCCAAGCATTTAGAACAGAGCCATTGCTAGAGAAAATCGCTTTGCAGCATGGCGAGCAATATGTAAAAGATTTGGTTTTACATTGGAATGATGCTTCCACACAGATTTCCACATATAGCAACAAAACTGATTCTGCTGGAGTTGTCTCAGACACCTTAACGGAAATGGCTTCTGTAACAAAAACAATCACAGAGATTTTAGAAGGCGTGCCTGTGCCTCCTTTTTTGGGCAGTAACAGTTGGGTAGTAGCTCCTCAAAAAACAGCCAATGGTAAAGTGATGCTGGCCAATGATACACACATTGCTTACGCCCAACCCTCAGTTTGGTACGAAGCACACATAGAAACCCCAGATTTTAGCTTTTACGGTAACTTTTTAGCAGGTGTTCCTTTCCCCATGGTCATGCATAATGAACACCACGCCACAGGCCTTACCATGTTCGAAAACGACGATATAGACCTTTACTATGAAAGAATAAACCCAGAGAATACCGATGAGGCTTGGGTCGATGATCATTGGGAAGAAATGACCAAAAGAACGGAGACAGTGCAAGTAAAAGGAGAAGACCCTTTTGTTTTTGAAGTAAAAGAAACACGACATGGCCCTTTGGTCAATGAGGTATTGAAAGATTTACCGACTGATAAACCAGTTAGCGCTTGGTGGGTATACACAAAGTTTCCACTTAAGGCATTGGAGGCTTGTTATGGACTGCTTACAGCAAGCAGTATGGAAGAAGCCCGTGAGGCCGCTTCTTTGATCCATGCCCCTGGTCTTAATGTGATGTATGGCGATGTGGATGGCAATATCGCTTGGTGGGCTTCGGCAAAATTACCCAAAAGACCTGCCCACGTAAACCCCAAATTTGTTTTAGATGGTGCTTCAGGCGAAGATGAAATATTGGGCTATTATGATTTTGAATTCAACCCACAGGCTGAAAATCCACCATCGGGATTTGTGTATTCGGCCAACAACCAACCTGATAGCATGCGGGGTGTTTACCATTACGGCTATTACATTCCCGGTGATAGGGCTGAAAGGATCACCTCGCTACTGTCTTCTGAAAACGCTTGGGATATAGAGAAAATGAAAGCCATGATTTTAGATGATGTTTCGCCTGTGTACCCACGCATTGCCAAGGAAATAGCTGAGGTAATAGAGAATAATAATACCAGTTTTTCCCCACAAGAAAAACAAGGTTTAGGTTTATTAAAAAACTGGGATGGAAATCATCAACCTGAAAATAATGCGGCAGTACTTTTCCATAAGCTGTATTTTTTGGCATTCCATAAGTCCATGGCCGATGAAATTGGGGAGACCGATTTTCAGAATTATTTAAAGACATTTGTGTCTCGCAGAACCAATATTGTTTTGGCCGCTAACGATACCTCAGCTTGGTGGGATAACACCACTACCGACAAAATAAAAGAAACGCGCAATTTTATATTTACCGAGGCCTATAAACAAGCACTTAAAGAACTTACCGCTCAACTTGGCGAGGACATGAATGCTTGGCAATGGCAACAAGTACACAGCATAGAACACCCACATCCTTTGGGCAAAGTAGAGGCGTTAAGAAATATTTTTAATGTGGGGCCATTCCCAATTTCTGGCGCAACCGAAGTAATTAATAACCAAGGTTTTATTTGGAATGCCTCTGGCAATTACGAAGTAACTTGGGGACCCGCCATGCGTCGCATCATAGATTTAGGCGATTATGAAAATTCTGTTAGTATCTTGCCTACGGGACAATCAGGCAATGTAATGAGTCCGCATTACGACGATCAAGCCCAAATGTTTATAAATGGCGAATTTAGAAAGCAGCGCATGAACCGAAAGGACATTGAGGCCAATTCAACGGGTGTTTTAATGTTTCGAACGAGGTAAACGAAAACCTAAGAGAAATGAGGTTTAATTTGTCCTAAAGTAAAATTATTAATAACAAACTGACTGAAACTATGGGTATTTTTTCTTGGATAATTTTTGGGCTAATTGCAGGAGTACTTGCCAAATGGATCATGCCGGGCAAAGACCCTGGAGGCTTTATTGTTACCATTCTGATTGGTATTGCAGGTGCAGTTGTGGGCGGTTACATTGGTACGCTTTTAGGCTTTGGCGATGTAACTGGCTTCAATTTCAGAAGCTTTTTTGTTGCCATTGGAGGTGCCTTGCTATTGCTCTTCGGTTATAGAAAGCTGAAAGGATGATTTTTATACCTAGCAAGGGTTTTAAACCCTTGCTAGGGCTTTGATATTTATTTACCCGCCTTTATCGCCCCTACAATATCAAAAAAAGCATTGCCATTGTCTTCTCCCATCACCATGGGTAAGGTGCCATTCCAGCGTTCTATGGCTTCTAGTCGTAATATTTCTTCATTTAAAGATTCCCTTAAAAGCTTTTGCGACTCTGCTTGGGCTTTGGCGATGGCCAGTTTTGCATTGGCTTCGCCCTCTGCTTTGGCCAAGGCTTGTTGGGCTTCTGTCTGTATGCGATTAAGATCATTTTTAGCAGTGAGCGCCAATTGCTCGGCAATCTGCTTTTTTTCTATGGCCTTGTTAAACTCCTCAGTAAAGTTGAAATC
>CAKZMZ010000527.1 GCA_937129345.1 uncultured Thalassovita sp.
GCTGTATGAGATGGTAGGGAAAGAAACTTTTAGGCAAGACTTGCTTTACAGAATTAATACGGTAGAAATTAGGTTACCCTCCTTAAGAGAACGCACCGAAGACATACCAATACTTGCTGAGCATTTTTTGCAGATATACGGTAAAAAGTACAAAAAGTCAGCCTTGCGTGTAGAACAAGGTGCTTTAGCAAAACTCAAAAAACACGATTGGCCCGGCAATGTGCGCGAATTGCAACATGCCGTAGAAAGGGCCGTGATTTTATGCGAAGGCAGCGTGGTAAAAACCAGCGATTTTTTTCCTGGTAGCCAAGTACTTCCTCAAAAAAGTAGTTACTCATCAGAAGCACGGACCTTAGATGAAATGGAACAGCAATTTATTAGGGAAGCATTGGAAAGAAACCATGGCAACGTAACCAAAACTGCTAAAGAGTTGGGCTTAACACGCACGGCACTTTATAGGAGATTGCACAAATACGGCTTGTAAGGTCTGGTTAATTGTGTATTTTTAGTAAGATTATAAATAAAATTAAGCTTTTAGGTCAACAAAAACCTCTAAGTGAATGTATGTTTTATTTGGATTTAAAAAAAAATAAGGCGTATACCCAACTCATAATTGATCATTAATAATTAACCATTACTAAAAGATGGATATAGAAAATGCGATACCACCCTTTGTTGTAGGATTAGCCATAGGACTTTTACTGTGCCTTATCGTTTACATACGTGAGAGTATGAAAAGAAGCGTATTGAAAAAGGAAATTAAAAGTTTAAAAAACCATTTGCACGAGAAAATGGAAATAGATGCGGAAGCCACTCATCGCAAAGTAAAAGAAATTGACGAGCTGAAAAAGGAAAATGAAAACTTGCGCATTTCAATGCAATCACTGGCTCAGAAACCGGGTAGACGAGAGGTGATCAACCTACATATTTACCAAAAAGCGCTATCAATCATGACCGAGTCTGCCCACGGTTTTGCACCTATGTGGCAAAAGGCTTTAGCCAAGGCAGAAGAAGAAGTAGAGGCTCATGAAAAAGGGAAATCTTCTTTTATAAAAAAAATCGTTTCACCCATCAACTTTTTGAGTGGCGGTAGCGATGAGGTAAAAAAATTAGATGAAGACAATAGGGGAGAAGATTAATTTTTCTCCTTTACCAAGCCAAAAAACTTCATTTCTAGATACTGTTCAAAAGCCTGTTTAATGCTCAGGTTGGCATCGTCCAAAAAATCAGGGTCGGCAAGCATTCTGAAAAAAAGGCGGGCGCTCATAGCCAAAAGCGCTGGATTTATGTCTTTAAATTCACCTTTTTTAATACCTTGGATGTAGAATTTTTCTAAAATTCCAGAGGCAAAAACGAGAAAGTCTTCAATTTTTTCCCACAGTTCAGGGTGGTGCTGCCGCAAATCAGATAAGAACACGGTAGAAATCCCAGAAATGCTCATGGCAAGGTGTTCGAGTGCTTTTTTATGTCTTTCTACAAAAGAAAGTTTCTTATTGTCCAGTATAGACACAAATTCTTCTATTTGATTAAGTTGCTTGTCTATTAAAAACTCAAGCAATTCTTCTTTGGTCTTAAAGTAATCGTATAGAGTAGTTTTAGATTTGTTCAATACCTCCGCAATCTTATTCATCGTAATTCCCTTGATTCCATTTTCCTGAAAAAAAGGAAATAAGATATCTGCCCATACTCCCGTTTTGTTTAAATCTGTTTTTCGTTCTCTTTCTAGTGATTTTCTTCCCATATCTTACTGAACTATTTGTTGCAAAATAGTTTGAAATTTTGAATTATTCCCTATTTTGGTAGAAATTATATCCTTATTGCCATGTTACAATCTATCAACGCATTAAAATACACTAGCGTTTTTACTTTACCGATTACGGTCTTTATCGCTTTTACTGCTCATGGTTGGCTTACTTTTTTGCCACTAATTTACGTGTTTGGTTTTATTCCACTGCTAGAGTTGGTGTTTAAGCCCAACGCTAAAAATATGGATCAAGCTGCCGAAAGCATTGCCAAAGAAGATAAGTTGTACGATCTTATGCTATACATTATCGTGCCTGTGCAATTCGGCTTTTTATTCTGGTTTTTTACGGTGATCACAGAGCCCGGTCTTACAGGTTATGAAACCATAGGTAGAATTATGGCCATGGGCTTAATGTGCGGTACTTTTGGTATAAACGTGGCACATGAATTAGGTCACAGAAGAGAAAAATACGAACAAGTGCTTGCTAAAATTTTATTGCTCAGCAGTTTGTACATGCATTTTTTTATAGAGCATAATAGAGGGCACCACAAAAAAGTTTCCACTCCCGATGACCCCGCCACCGCAGCCTATGGGCAATGGCTTTATTTCTTTTGGGTCAAATCCATCGTAGGCAGTTACATTTCAGCTTGGAAGCTCGAGTACCAAATGTTGAGAAAAAAAGGAAAGCATTGGTTCAGTGTTCGCAATGAAATGATCCATTTTACCTTGGTACAGCTTGGGTTTTGTGGGCTTGTTTTCTTTTTATTTGGTGAAGTGGCCCTGATTTCTTTTCTATGGGCCGCACTCATGGGTGCTTTACTGCTGGAAACTGTAAACTATATTGAGCATTATGGTTTAAGCCGAAAAAAAGTAAGCGAAAACAGGTACGAAAGGGTTTTACCCGTACATTCATGGAACTCAGACCACATGATTGGTAGGCTGCTTCTTTTTGAGTTGTCGAGACATTCAGACCATCATTACAATGCTTCAAGAAAGTATCAGGTTCTTAGGCATCATGAGAAAAGCCCGCAAATGCCTACGGGTTATCCCGGTATGATGGTACTTTCCTTGTTGCCTCCTTTGTGGTTTTTGATCATGCACCAACGCATAAAAAAGTTGAGAAAGGCTACTTTAGTAAGCTAATTTTGCGCAATTTGAATTTTTGTGCCTAAAAACTTAGGTTGGGTATTGATTACGTGCAAATCTATGAAGGCTTTTACGCGGGCAAGTACCTCTCTAGCATGTACTTTTAAACCTGAAGAAAGTTGCACATCCTCTGCGTTATAGGCCACTGCATCTAAGCCTAGATTTCTTGCAAGATATAAAGCTCTTTTGTTATGAAAGGGTTGGGAGATAATTGTAAACTTATGCTGACCAAAAACTTTGTTGCAGCGGACTACAGAATCTAAGGTTCTGAAACCTGCATAGTCCAATACGATGGCCCTGTCGGGAAAGCCCATTT
>CAKZMZ010000528.1 GCA_937129345.1 uncultured Thalassovita sp.
TTTCACCGCCTTTGGTTGAAGCTAATTCAACATCGTATCCAGCTTCTTGAAACACATGTAAAGGGTGCGTTAGTTCTGCTGCCCAAAAGCCAATTGGCCAACCTGTTTGCTCAGATACAGTAGGACTACTCGCTACCATTAAAATTTTCCCTTTTGAAGGCATACCATGTGCATGTACATATTTTACTTCTTCTGTTATAGTTGACATCTTATTTCAGTTTTTATTAAAGTTTGATGTTCCAAAACTGAAATTAAATAGTATATTAAGCAATATACTTACTCTAAAGGTAGATACTTACTTTTGGGAAAGTTATGGGAAAATGGTTAATTATCAATGATAAATTTAAAGGGTTGTACTTTTTAGATTGTTCCTCTTAGCCATTTTTAATATTGCTGTAATTAATCTAATTATTTCTTTTGCTTCAGAGTGCGTTTTTTGGAATTTAGAAATTGTCATAAACTCTGTGGCATTTAGTAGTTCAAGCCAATATAAAACCTCATTGGCTTCCTTTTGTGCAATTGATAGTTTATGAATAAAATCGGCTTTACTTTCAGCATGCTCACTTTCTCTAACCATAGCGCCAATAGAAGTTCCACTTCTTAATAGTTGCTTTGATATAACAAACTCTTTCCTTTCTTCGGTTAGTTGTTTGTATATCGAAACTATTGCCACTGCAAAATCGAAACTTTTGGTTTTAATAATATTTTCTTTCAAACTAACACGATTAAGCTTTGTGAAACATATCTTTCATTTCTAAATAGCTCAAAACTTGAAATTAGTATGCTAATCATTTACAATTAATCATTAAAAACTAATCATTAAAAAAAGATGCCCGAATTTTTATACGACAAAAAGCTGTATTACAACCCTGTAGAATTTGCCATGGACCGTATTGGGGGGACCTGGAAAATGCCCATTTTATGGAGATTGAAAGACCGGGTGATGCGGTACAGCGAACTGAAAAAAGACATCCCTAGAATTACCCATAAAATGCTGACCTCTCAGCTAAGACAATTAGAAAAGGAAGGATTCATCCATAGAAAAGTGTATCCTGTAGTGCCTCCTAAAGTAGAATATTCCATAACTGATAAAGGCAAAACGGCCATTCCCATTATCCATACCATTAGGGAATATGGCTTGCAATTAATGGAGGAAGCAGGGATTGATGTTGAAAAGAAAAAATAGCTATCACTTCTTTTTTAGTTTAGAAAATTTATATACTACGGTAATCGCCACGGCCTGAGTATTGATTCCAAGGTTAATGATCGGACTCTCCATGCCTGAAAAAAGAATGAATTGCAACGAGGGAATGGTCTCCAAGCTTAATAGAAACTTGTCGTTGATTTCATACTGAAAGCCTAGAACGTAGCCGATAGAAGGGGCAAAAAATAGGTTGCTCTCTCCACCACTCACTTCTATATCTGTACCGCCACTAAAAAACCCATTTGGCGTGGAATAGGCAAACGTTCCCTCAGAAAAAAAAGAAAGGGCCAAACCAAGTTCAGGCCCTTTTATAAACTGTAATCTTTCACCGATCAAGCTGCGTTTTTCTTTGCCTATGGCCGTTTGTAAACCAATTTGCCCCGAACTGCCAATGTAATTGAAGCTTAAGGCTGAGGCCCTCACCCTTAAATATTTCTCTGAACTTTTCCCTTTTTTATAGATAAAGCCAAAGTCGTTAAAGTTGGCCATTCTAACCCCAAGCTCGGTATCTTTAAATTGATAGGTAGAATCTTGGGCATAAACTCCACCTAGAACAAGGGCTAGCAATAAAGTCGTTGTTATACTTTTCATATAGATTAAATTGATCAATATATCCCTACAAAGGTAGTGGTATACTTCCTATTTGTTATCTTTATATTCGCTCAATTTGTAGCTTTCACTCGCCTTTCACTATATTTAGAGAAATTGTAATATTCTTATAATTTCTTGTGAAATACGGTAAATATGAAAAGGGCACTTTTTTTCCATGCAGTGGTAGCAGCATTGGGCGGTTTTTTATTTGGTTTTGATACTGCGGTAATTTCTGGCGCTGAGCAAGCCATACAGGATTTGTGGCAACTCGATGATTTTAACCACGGGCTCGCGGTAGCCATTGCCTTGTACGGTACAGTTATGGGCGCCTTATTTGCTAGTTTCCCAGTGAATAAACTCGGTAGAAAGCAAACCCTTTTCTGGATTGGTGTGCTTTACCTGATTTCTGCCTTGGGTTCAGCACTGGCACCCGAAATATATTCCTTTATGATATTAAGATTTATTGGCGGTGTAGGCGTGGGCGCTTCTTCAGTAGCTGC
>CAKZMZ010000529.1 GCA_937129345.1 uncultured Thalassovita sp.
TGAGCTTTAATGAAAAATAAATAGTTTGTACTTTGAGGGTGGGAAATGTCAGTTACATGTTAAAAAAACGTCCTAAATCAACAATTAATACTCAATTAAAGCTTAGCTTTCTCTTGCAAAAGTTTTCTATAAGCGGAGGGTGTATGGCCAGTATGCTTCTTAAACACAATATTAAAAGAGGTTTTAGAGTTGAAGCCCGACTCATAAGCAATGGCCAGCAAAGTATAGTATTGCCCTTTATCGCTTTTTAGCAAAGCCTTAGTTTTTTTTACTCGGTAAGCGTTCACAAAATCTGGAAAGCTCTTGCCCAAATACTCATTGATCACCTGCGAAATATAAAACCTGTTGATACCCAACTTTTCAGATAATTTGTTTTGGGTCAACAAAGGATCAAGGTAAAGGTGCTCACTTTCCATGCTATCAATAATTTTTCTCAGATATTCAGGCTTGTTTTCTTTTATAATAGGAGAATTGTTGTATTTGGGCTGGGTATCTACGCTTTGCCCAATGTGATTTTTTTGCATTAGGGCATGGTATGAAAATGAGTAAACCACCGCTACACAACCCAATTGTACTACGCTTAAAAGCACTTCTTCAAAATTAAAACCTAGCAACATTAAATTAGTGCTCACAAAAGATAAGAGATAAATGAAAGTGAGTGCTGAAGTGAGATAAAACAGCCACTTTGCAAAGCTGGGCTCAAAGCTGGGCTCAAAGCTGGGCTCAAGACTAGGGCCATGTTTTCTTTTTTCTTTTCGTAATAGGATTAGGTTTTTTGTGCAATAGAAAAAAAGCTGGGCAAACAATAACTCAAGAGCTATTATCTCGTGGGCAAACAATAGCTTTTCTCCAATTTCAAAGTTGAAAACGGCTTTTAGCAATACCACCATCAACAACTCTCCAAAAAAAATATAGAATAACATAAAGTGCTTATGTATGGCTTGAGCTATTTTGGGCTTTAAGCTTAAGTGGATGTACAAATACAACAAGGGACCGTACAAAAAACTGGTGATTCCGATAAAATCAGGAATCCAAAACAAAAGGCTATTTTGTTGCAGCTCTACGAATAAGTGTTCTATGAGTCCTAATGAAAAAACCAGCGTAAACATTGCTAAATACTTAGCAGGCTTATTATTGAAGAAAAGAAAAATAGCAAGTAGTAAGCCCTGCGTCGCGCCTAAAGATGAAATAAATGTATTCCAATCTGTCCACATCTTACATTATATATTTTCTCTAAGTAATGCTAGATAAGGTTCTAGTGCAAATGGTTTTTGGTAAGTGGCATCACAGATTAAAAGCCATAGATAAACTACTAAAAACCATCTTGATGTTAAAACCCGAATCAACGAACTATAGACTCTAGATGCTGCCCAAAAATAAAAGGTTGCCTCACTATGCAAATGAAGCAACCTTTCTTTCGGGTAAAATAATCTTTAAAATAAGGACAAGGCTCTTTCTAAAATGGTATCTACGCCTTTTTGCCTATCGGCTTCCAAAAGATCAACTTGTATATCAGGCGGCACGCCATCTTCTATGATAAAACCATCTGGTAAATAAGTAATAGAAGAAGAAAAATTGAAATACCAGCCATTGGGCAGTTCCCAACCTACAGGCGCTCCTCCCCCACCTCCTGTAGTATCGCCGACGACTGTTACGTTGGGGAAGGCCTTCATAGTAGCTGCAAAGAAATTGCCTGCGCTGTAAGTTCTCCTGTTGGTAAGTACTACTACTTTTTCAGCAATGCGCTTTCCGTCGGGTTCAAAATAAGCGTCACTTGGCTCGGTAAAGTCGTTTTCTTCAGGGCCATTTTTATAAATATTGGTATAAATGAGCCTTCTTTGGTCTACAAAACGCTCTGCCAATCGCCAACCATTGGCGGGGTCACCGCCTTCATTATTCCTCAAATCTACGATTAGGCCCTTGGTATCTCTAAATTTATCTGCTAAGTAGTCAAGCTGCTCTTCGGTTATAGTTGATTGAAAACTACCATAATAAATATATCCTACAGAATCTATAATGGTGTTTCTCATAAATCCCGTGATCTCATAATCTCCCCAGTAATTTTGCTCTATGAGGTATTCATCAAAATTGGCGGGGGCATCGGCATACCAACTCCAAAAATAAATATCGAACTCTGAGCGCAGGTTTACATGTCCATCTTCTAGCACATTTAGCATTTGGGTCATTAGATCCCACAATTGCCTTTCAGTCATTTCATTATTAACTCTTGGCCTATACACAGCATATACAGAATCCCAATCCACATTTTTGTACTCAAAAAATGAATATCGTTCATCCAGTGTATTCCAAAGTATTTCAAAATTTGATATGGGGTTGTTGGCTGGATCTTTCTCCATAAAGATATTTTCGCAACTTGCCACAAACAATAGGGCAAGAATATAAAGTGAAGAATATTTTTGCATGATTTTTAAATTCTGGCGATAAAACTGAAAAGAAAAAGGTGGCGGCCATAGTTTACCCGCCTGCTTGTATTGAGATGATAAAACTCCCATTGATAGTTAAAGCGCAGTAAATTACCGCCAGCAATAGGGTAGTCTAAACTTAAGGTAGAATTGATATTAGGAAATTTGTTGAAGGTGTAAAAGTGGCTATCTTCTAGCCGTTCACCTACCCAATCGTTTTCGGGGGAGAGGTAATCAAAAATATTTAGATAATTGGGCCTGACAACGTGCGATAGCAATGCCAAGTCTAATCCATATCGCAAAGAAAATTGCTTGTTTCTAAACTGAACATCTCTGTGCACCAAACCCGAAGCTTTTAGTGAATTTGCTATCAAAAAGGAAATAAAACCTGTATCATTTTGCGGTGTGAGTCTTATGGAATTGTGCCATAAATACCGCCCTCCTAGCCACAGCGTATATTTATCGCTTTTAAGAAAATGGGTTCTTCGCAAATAGGTGTATTGCAAATCTATTCTGTACACGCTACTGCGCATAGGCCGCAACTCAGTAGCATTGTCTGATTGCATTGCGCCGATATCTCCCGATAATTGAAAACTAGAAAACAACTTTGGCTTGTGTTTTTCATACCCCAAAGTAAAATTGACCGGGCCTCCGCTATAAGTCATGGGCGATACCGCAGGATCTTGGAGTGTTTGTCCTGTAAAGCCTACTCCTAAAAAGAGATAGCGCTTATTTTCTGTATCATTTGTTAAATCTTGGGAAAAGGCCTTAAAACTATCGTTTAGGCATAGCAACCACAGATAGCAAGAAATCGATAAGAGTTTTTTCATTTTGACACTATTTTTCTTGCAAAGATGGGTTTACTATCCTCAACAGGCGTTCAAATTTACAAATCTGTACAATCGCCTATTGTATTTTCACTTCTGTGTGTAAGGCCTCTTCAAAAACATGGTGTAAGCGGTAAGTTTGATCTGCCCCTAGCTTTTGCCCAAACTGACTTATAAAATACAAGCCGGCTACCAAAGCCAAAACTATAGGCATGCCCCAAAGCACGCCCGCTCCTTTACCCAAACTCCATTGCGAGAGACCAATCATTAACATGAAGAAAGCCACCACACCTAAAGTTGCATAACTAAAGAAAATTAACGCCCATACTTGGGGGTTAGGGCCGTACAGGCCGCGAATTAAAGTAATACCTGGCTCGTCTTCTTTTTCTTCAAAGGTGAGGTTGAGTTGGGGAGACCAAAAATGCCTATCTTCTGGCTTTATTCTAAGGGTAATGTAACCAGGTATGTTGCTAGAAATACTACAAAGGTCATTGCTTTTTGCTATCGCTTCTTCTAGCTGTAAGCGAATTTCTTGCTCATTTAATGAGGTTTCTTGTTTAAATCTGGGCCTTACCCTGAAGCTTGTCATCTGCCGAGTAGTTTATGATCCTTAAATTTCAAATAATATTTACTAGATAAGCAAGCATTGAGTACGCAAAAGCTTAAATGCTTGTATCCATTAATTTAAGCATTATTGTCAACTACAGTCAAGTTTAGTAACGAAAATTTTTCTTTTGATTCTTTGCAAGTACCTTAATCAAAACCATGCTATTGGCAGATTAGGCCATTTTTCTAGCTACACACCCGATAGATACTTATATACCTAATTTTTTCATCTTAAATGTTAAATAATTACTTTCTGGTAAAGAAATATTAGGATTTCTGATTATATTATGATTTAATTAATCGCTCAATTATAAGCTATTACATAATTTATTTAAACCGTCAAATCTACCCACGAACACCAATTAAATTTTATCTTTTTTTTAGATTTGTATGCAGGAGAAAGCATTAGAGAATTATCCAAACATAAAAAAAACCTTTGATAAGTGCGAAGACGAACCCATACATTTAATTGGTAAGGTTCAGTCTTTTGGGTTTGTTCTTGTGCTAAACCCTTACAGCCTTACTATAGAACAAGTGAGCGAAAACGTGGCTGAGTTTTTAAAGTTAGCTCCTAAAGAATTGCTCAAAAAGAGGATTTTTAATGTGTTAAAAGCCAGTAATCAGAAAAGCTTTTCTAATTGGCTGCACAGCTTACAAGAGGAAAACAGTCCTTTTACCTTACTTTTCAATAAAAAGTTGTTCAATATAACAGCTGTAAGAGAGAAAAGTTATATACTGCTAGAGTGCGAACCTTTTCAAGTAAGGGATAACTTGAGGCAGACCAATCTCATTGCCTATTCGTCTCGTCTGCTACAATTACTGGAGAATTCGCGTAACCCCGAAGCACTCTTTGCAACCACGGCAAAAGAAATAAGAAAGTTTTTAGGCTATGATCGGGTTTTGATCATGAGGTTTGGTGAGGACTGGAATGGCTATGTGGTAGCTGAATCCAAAACACCCCGTATGCAGTCTTTCATCAACCATCATTTCCCTCCTTCTGATATTCCCGAACAGGCCAGAAAGATGTTGGTAAGTACCCCCTTGCGTTATATTGCCGACACTGAATCCGAACCTTTTTCACTAATACCTTATGTTAATCCGATCTCAGAGGCTCCAATAGATTTGCAACCTGCCTTACTTCGCAACCCTTCTGAGTTCCACCTTCAGTATTTGAGGAATATGGAGGTGCGCAGTACCATTACACACTCTGTGATCATAAAAGGCAAACTTTGGGGAATCATTACTGCCCACAACTCTGAGGTAAATCCTGTAAGTTTTGAAAAACGTCAAATACTTACTTTGATCGTCAAATATTTTAATCAACAACTGCTGCTCAAAGAGCAAAACCAAAAGCAAATCTTACTAAATGTTTACAGCCAAGCTGTAGATATTATCTCTGATCAGATGCAAGAGAGATACGATTTGGTCGAAGGTCTCACCAATGGCATGTACAATTTGCTAGATGTGGTAGAGGCAAAAGGCGGCGGAATCTTTCATGAGGAAAAGCTTTACCTTGTAGGTAGTACACCCACAGAAGAGGAGGTTCTTGATATTTTAGATTGGTTTAGCTCTAGCAATTATGGCTTAAGATTTAAGACCAATCAGCTCAGTAAATTCATACCTAACGCAGAAAAATATAAAGAGATAGCCAGTGGTTTGTTGATCGCTAAGTTAAGCGAAAAGGTGGATAGTTTCTTATTTTGGTTCAAGCCAGAAATTGTACAAGAAATTGCTTGGGCGGGCAATCCCCACAAAAAAATAGGCAAAAACCTCTCGCCAAGAAGAACTTTTGATAGCTGGATAGAAAAGGCAGAGGGCCACTCTAAAAATTGGCTTCAAGCTGAAATTGAGGCAGTTGATAAACTCGTTAACAGCTGTCTTGAAATAGAATTCATCTCTAAAAAGTACCTGAACAAGAAAAAGCAAATCAATGGCGGCAGAACTAGAGAATATCAATTGTTACAACAAGAACTCGATAAAACGCAGTTAGAGTTAAAAAAGGCGCAAGAGTTTCAGGCTAGATTGGCCAATCAATTGAATGTAGCTACTAAAGAAAAACCTTTTAAACAAGCTCAGACGCAAAATGAGTTTGTTGCGCTATTGCTAGACAAAGAGCATAAAATACTTTTTATGAACACGCCTGCCAAAAGCTATTTTAAAAATAGGCAAGGCAAAAGCATAAAAAAAGGCGATGATATCCTAGATTTCATATCGCAAGCAGACCAAGAAAGCTATATAAAAAATTTTGAGAAGGCACTCCAAGGAGTAAACGTGAGCGAGGAAAAGAGACTAGAAATAGATCAAGAGGAAACTTGGGTAGAGGAAAACTTTTACGCCTATTACAATAAAGAGGGTAAAATTTGGGCGGTAGCTTACGACCTAACGGATATCACCCAAAGAAAAGCCAACCAACATTCACTAGAAAATTTAGCTTTAATAGCTAAAAATACCCTAAGCGGCGTAATTCTCTGCGATAAATTTGGAAGGATTGAATGGGCCAATGATGCCTTTTGTAAACTCACTGAATATAGTAGGGAGGAACTGATTAGCAAAAGACCTGAAGACATGCTAAGAGGCCCTGAAACCGAATCAAACAAAGCACTAAAAAATGATAACCAAGTAAATAATTACCAAGATTTTAGAGAAGAAATCTTAAATTATACAAAGAGCGGTAAAAAGTTATGGTTAGATATTGAAGCCCATACGTACAAAGATCATTACGGCAGAGAAAAATATTTTACAATCAACACTGATATTACCAATGAAAAGCTTGCTGAAAAACGCCTTAAAGAAAGTGAAGAAAAGTACAGCCTGCTCTCAGAAAACTCTCATGATTTAATTTGCCTTTACGATAAAAACGGAAAGTTTCTTTATATATCTCCCTCAGTAAAAGATATTCTTGGTTACACGCAGGAAGAACTATCAGATAAAGATTATTCCTATTTCGTGCGCAGTATTCATCAAAATAAAATCAAAAATACTTTTAAAGATGCTTTGAAAGGCGAGACCTTTAGTAAGGTTGAATACACTTCCAAAACTAAAAACCAAGCAAGTGTTTGGCTACAAACTAGCTTTAAACCAATATTTAACGAAGAGGGCAAGGTCATAAAAATACTTTCCTCATCTAGAGACATAACAGAGCAAAAAGAGCAGGAATTTAAAATTGCCGATTTGAACCAAAAACTTATTTCGGCAATGGAAATAAGTAAAGTGGCTTGGTGGGAATGGGACATCAATTCTGGTAAATTTACTTACAGCGATAGCTTGCTAAACCTCACCGGTTGGAGTAAAAAAGACCTGGGCGACCAAATGGAGTCTTTCTTTGAGATTGTACACAAAAGCGATAAAACCAGATTGCTTAGGAGAATGGCCTCTGTTAACGAAAGCAACCAATCCTATTTCGAAGAGGATTTTAGGATACTCTGCAGCAAGCATAACTTTAAATGGATGACCAGTAAAATATTTGTAGTACAAAACAACAGTCAGAATCAAGCTATAGCCTTAAAAGGTGTGGTAATGGATGTGCACGACTGGAAAAAAACACAAAAAAGGCTCAAGAAGAAAAATAAAGAACTCAAGAAAATCAATAAAGAGCTTGACAACTTTGTATATAGTGTCTCCCACGATTTACGTTCGCCAATTGCTTCGGTAATGGGCTTGATCAATGTAATGAGCGAAATCAATGACAATTCATCCCTTAATCAATACTTTGAGATGCAATTGCGCAGCTTGCAAAAGTTAGATGGTTTTATTTACGATATACTCGATTTTTCTAAGAACAACCGCCTTGAATTGGTACCCAAAGAAATCCACTTAGAAAGCATGGTAACAGACCTGCTAGAGCAATTTGAGCATTTCTATCAAAAAAATGACATCAAATTTTCAATTTTAATTGATGAGTCTCTTCATATAAATACCGATGAGCAAAGGCTCAACATCATCCTCAGAAACCTACTTTCTAATGCCATAAGGTATTCGGCTATTAAAAAGGATCAGCCCTTTATCAAAATAAGTGCTGATAAAAGAAAAGATTCTACCTTAATAACGGTAGAAGATAATGGTATAGGAATAGAAAGGAAATATTTACATAAGATATACAATATGTTCTTTAGGGCCACCAACATAAACAATGGCTCAGGGCTTGGCCTGTACATAGTAAAAGAAGCCGTTAAGAAAATAAAGGGCAAAATTGGCGTACAGTCAGAGTTTGGACAGGGCACTGAGTTTTCAGTAAGTATCCCAGACTTAGAATTGAAAGGACAAACCTTTGTTGATTAGTATCGGTTTCTCCTTTTTGCTTTTTTTATACGCTCGCTTCTGTTCTTTTCTTTGGCCCTCTCTTCTGCCGGTCTTTCGGGCACATCGCCCCTTTGCTCTAGCAAGGCTCTTATACCATCTATGATCACGTCTTTTTGACTATACTCAAAATTGCCGTTACGCCTTTCGTAGTACACAATATCCTTGATTTTTTCCATAGTGGCCAGATCCAATAAAAAGGATTGCCTCACTGGTTTATCGTCCTGATAGTCATAAGTATCCTCTACCCTCTTAGGCGATTTTTGAGGTGCTACCTCTTTTTCTTCGCTGCTTTCAGGTTTAAAGTTATCCAATGGATGGCGTTCTGATCTTCGAGCGCTTGCCTTTCTAAATAAATCTGTCGATTTCTTTTCCATAAGCTTATTTGTATTAAAAAATTCTCAAAAACTAAATGAACATTTTATGCTGATGCAAATACCAAAATCTACTTTAACCGGAATCGAGTTTTACTCTAAAACATCAATTACGTAGCATGATCTCCTCCGTTAATTTGCTAAAATCTTTGGCACCGTTGCTATCGGGCGCATACTCAAAAATACTTTTGCCCAAGGTAGGTGCCTCTTGAAGCGCTACATTTACCCTAATAAAAGTTTTTAATAAGAGCTCCTCCCCTATCATGTCCTTCACTTCATCTGTTAAAGCTCGGGTTAGCAGCTTTCGCGAATCGTACTGATTAAAATAAGCACCTTTAAATTGCAAATCGGGATTGATGAACTCCTTTACTTTATTAATGGTCTCAAGCACTTCTTGCAAGCCATCTAAACTGTATTTCTGCGCATGAATCGGTACGTAAACCGAATTGGCGGCTGATAGGGCATTGATGGTGAGCAAACCCAAGCTCGGCGGACTGTCCAATATAATATAATCGCATTGGTCTTTCAGGCTAACCAACTTGTTTTTTAAAATGTATTCTCGGCCTATTTCGTTCAACATCTCAATTTCGAAATTGGCCAATGCCTTGGTACAAGGTACTAAGAGCAGATTGTCATTAATGGCCACCACGGCCTCTTCAATAGGGTACTCATCGAACAGCACACCTTGTATCGTGTGTGAAGGCGCTTCTAAGCCAAGTCCTTTTGAAAGGTTGGCCTGAGGGTCCAAATCTATCATCACCACGCGTTTGCCCTTGCTTGAAAGTAAATCCGCAACCGCACTTACAGAGGTGGTCTTGCCTACCCCACCTTTCTGATTGGATATCGCTAAAACATTCATAAATATTGTTTAATATTTTATAATAATTAAATTAACACATATTCATTATATATTACAATATTAACTATTCATATTGATATATACTGATTAATATCAAAATTTTTACAAGTTTTGGGAAATATTCTAGAGCCTTGTTATTAATTGTATAAGCTATTAAAGCTAAAGGTATTTTTAGGCCATTTAAAGCCTTTTAAATTGATTGGCTTAACATTTAGAGCTTAAAGTGAAATTTTTGCTTAAAAACTATACAGCCTTTTTCCTCAATCAAGTACATAAAGAGTCCAGAAATATTGTTGAATATCGATATTAACTATTAATATTCATATTAATAAATATTAAATATATACTTGTCTACAGATACAAGTCAGTATTATAATTGATCAGAGTTCAGAACTCTTTGCATTCAGAAAAAAGCAAATTATGAAATCAATAAGGGGCTTATAAGGTAAGAATACATCCCCAAGGTCAACATAGTATCACAAAATTGAAAACAAATAACTTGATAAGGACAATCAAAAACGATTATTTATCAAGCCCTTTGGTCAAAAAGAGAATGAACTTTTTCTCGCCATAGACGCCGACATCTTCTTTCCAATCCGAAATGATGGAAAGTTTAGTGGCAGTAGTAAAGGCCTTTTCTATGGTTTTTCTGATGCGGCTGTGGTTATTGTTTTCTTTGTAGCGTTCTAGCCTCATTATTTCAGACAAGCGTTGGTATCCATATTCGATTGTATTGGCCTTAGCGCAATGCGAAGCCTGATAAAGACACTTTATGAAAAGCTCTACACCTGTGTTGGGTCTACCAGTGTTGATCTCTCTCAAACGCTTGTTTAAGTTGGCAGGCAAATTAAAATAAGTGTTCTTATTTTCTTTGGTAAAATCAAAAAAGACCGAATCAATCGTAATTTTAAAATAAGTGCCTTTTTTAACACCAGATAGTGTTTCTAGCTGCTCAACCTTGTGTAATTGTAGCAGGGGAGAAATTGAAATTTCCTTTACCCGGGTTTTTTTGTCCTTGCTTAGGTACTCTCTAGGTATCACAAACTCTTTGCGGTGCAAATTGAGAATGGCCTCTCTAATGAGCTCTCTTTGTTTAGGATTGTACTTGCCGCCAATCTTCTTCGCACCGCTATTTTCGTACAGTTCAGAAAGGCTGAACACAAAGTAAGCCCGTTCTATGTCTTCGTAGTGCTTTAGTTTACCAAAAAATCTAGCTTCCTGAGCCATTTTCACAATAGCTGTCAAGACCCGTACCTCATTGGCACTCAACTCCTTGGTGATGATAGAACGGTATTTTTCAGGAACTTTTTGCTCTATTTCGGGTGGGAACTCAACCGAGTATTTACCGCCTTTTTCGTTTAGGTTCAAAACACGTTCTATCGATTTTGAAATCTTGAGCGCGTTTTTACTATCTAGACTGCCCTCTTCATTGTACAAAGAAAGCTGCCTTACCTGTTGCCTTGTCTCTATCTTGAGCAACTTATCGGGATAGTGAATATACTTCTCCTGCATTGTAAAAAATTAGCGGTTAATAACTTCACAAATCTTGATCATCTCATCTGCTGTAAACTTCTTTTCTCTTATCTTCCGATCAAAAGTGGTTCTGGGAATCCCTGTCTCTCTTACTATGTAAGATTTTGTCATCCCGTAAGACCTTATGACTAAAGGCAACTCTTTTTGCAATTCAAAAAAGGCTCGGGCTATTTCTATGTTGATTCTATTAGGCATAGCAAAAAGTTTTTATAAATATGCACATTAGGAATGATATTTCCAAATACGGTAAAAATTCAACTATAAATGAAGAATGGGTGTAGTTTTGACTAAATCTAAGGCAAATCGATGCTTAATAGGTGTAGTTTTGACGAACAACGGGTGTACTTATGACTACAAAAGGGTGTAGATACGACTAAAATGGGATGTATTTCTGACTAGAAGAATTTTTTCGAAAAAGATTCACCTTATGACTAAAAAATAAAAGTTAGGGTGTAGTTCTGACTACAAAGGGGTGTACTTATGAATGTAAAAAACATAAACCACTGATATCTAGCTGTTTATGCGATAGCTTTTATTATTCTATGCCCACTAAGAATGAATTTAAAGCTTACCATACTTACTTAAAAAGCTCTACTAATTTTATTGGGTGTAGTTTTGACTAAACCTTAAAGTGACTGTTTAGGGTGTAGTTCTGACTAAAAAGCCAAAAAGGGTGTACTTTTGACTACAATACCCTGCTTTCTGACTACAAAAAAGACAATTGCAATGTAAGGTATTGATTATCAGTTACTTGGATTTAATTTTTAGACATTATTTATACGCGATAAGTGTATAGGGTGTAGTTATGACTAACTTTAGATGTAGTTATGAATAGTTTTGGGGGGAATTATGACTAAACAGGGGAGTAGTTATGACTAATAAAAGATGTACTTATGACTAGGATTGGGTGTAGTTATGAATATGAGTCTGTTTGTATATTACTGATTATCAATAGTTTATGGCTAATTTTTCTTTTACATAATATATATAGATAGTAAAATCTATATAACTATTAATTGCAGAAAATATCAATATATTTCCTGCTTAGATGAGAACAAGTGGTAAATTATGATATTGCTTAAAAGTTTAGAAAAACTAAAACCGATGTTGGTATAGCACGGCAGTCGACTAGAACGACATCTACTAAGTTCTGTATTTTACTATTTCTTATAGTAGTTTTATATTGAGCAAAAAGCATGACCTACATTCTAAACAGATGAGGTAATTTGTAATAGGTGAACTATTTACTTTGGGCCAATTGCTTTCTACTAGTCATTTCAAATACTAGTTCTCCTCCTTCTGCAATCTGCTCATAAGCTAGTTGGGGGTCATCAATTTTAGAATTATTGAAACTGACCGACTGCACATAAATGTTTTCTTCGCTTTGGTTCAAAACCTTGATAGTTAACACCTTACCACTAGGTAGTTGAAGAGAAGCTTGCTTTACTATTGGAGTGCCTATTTCGTAGTGCCCGCCTACTGGATCCACAGGTAAAAAACCTAATGCACTGAACACGTACCAAGCAGAAATATGACCGTTGGCGTCGTTTACAGGCAGCCCATCTGGGGTGGGCTTAAAAAAATGATCCATCAAAAACCTAACGACTTCCTGCGTTTTTTCAGGCTTTTTAATGTAGTTGTACAAATAAGCTGCATGAAATAGAAACTCGTTTTCAGGCTTGTTCAATTCAATTAAGACGTTTGATGCATTCTTATTTAAAATTGGCTTGAAAAGGCTATCTAATTTGGCCTCAAAAGCGTTGGCACTGCCCATTAGTGCTTGCAAAGTATCTAAGGAATGTACTGCTTTAAACTGTTCAGCATAAATAGGGAGTTTTTTTATTGTAGTATCTTTTTCTATTAAAAAAGTACCGCCATTATCTCTAGCTGCAAAGAGTCCTAGTTTGTTATAGAACAATTTTTTAAAGGCCATGCTGCGCCCTATATGGAAATTATAGGCCAAAGAATCGTTAAAATTTTTCGCCAATTGTGCAATGCTCCATTCATTGTAAGCATTGGAGAGCGTACTTTGCACCGCTTGTGGGTTGTCTTCTTGAGCAATAAAGTCTTTGCCATTGTATAGTGCATAAGTGGCAGTTTTTTCAAATAGAGCGCTATCGTAACTATTGAGTACCTGTAAACCATTATAGCTGTCGATTCCCTTTAGCCAAGCGGCACTTATTGCAGGAGCAGAAAACAGATGCTGCTGGTGAGCTATATCTCTTCCCCAATGTAAAAAACCGGGCAAAGTTTCTTTCATATTTCCCTCCTGATAAACCAAAGCAGAATTGATCAGGTTTTCGGTTTGTTTAGGTGCGATAAGGTTTAATAAGGGAAAGGTAGTGTTGTAACTCTTTGCAAAGTGAATATTATGGTATTGTGCCTGACTCCTTTGATCGGTTTCTTCCAAGGTATTCATAAAGCGACCATCTGTATCTGAATATAAGTTGGGTGAGAGCATGGAGCGGTACAGGGCAGAATAGAAATTGGTTACTACTTGAATGTCATTGGTCTTGATTTCGATTTTGCCTAAAGTAGTGTTCCACTTTTGCCTTGCTTCTTCTTTTACTGCATCAAAATCCCAAGTATCCATTTCGGCAGCTAAGTTGGCCAAGGCGGCCTCTTCGTTAATGGATGAGAATGCGACTCTTAGTAAAATGGGTTCGCTGTTATGCTCAGTAAAATGGAAGGCGCCACAAACATATTTGCTGTTGGCCTCTTTATCAGAAAAAGAAAGGTTTCCGTTTTCAACCAAATTAGCGAGCGTAAATTTTCTAGAGAATTGAGCGGCGAAATATATTCTCCTTTCGGGCATATCTCCAGCAACACTCCTGTAACCGACTACTGTGCTAGAATCGTCCTCAATAAACATATAGCTATCGGTATTGTCTATACCGCTGTGCGACCAGCCCAGATCCAATAAAATTTTAGCGGTATCTTCTTCAGAAAACTGATAGCTGTGTAGTGCAGCACGCTCCCTCAAGGTTACTTCTGCAAAAATACCTTCTTTAGTTAAGTTAATTGCGTAATAACCGGCACTTGTTTGCTCATTGGCATGTAAATAGGTAGACAAAAAGCCCAACATAAAATTTCTACCATTGCCTGTAGTATCTTTTACCACTTGTTTTGTAGTGGGCATAACCAGTAAATTGGGTAGTTGTACATCTGGCATGCCATTTAAATGGAGGTGACTTAAGCCGATCAATTGTTCCTTTTCGTAAGCATAGCTTTTAGACCAACCATTGTCTGGACTTATTTGAAGCATTGAAAAGGGCAAAGCCGCACCAGGGAAAGTTTTTCCATAACCGCTGCTACCGATAAAAGTATTGATAAATTTGGTTATGTCTGTTTTAGTACTGTCTTCATTGCCTGAAGAACAAGCCGTAATTAAACTGATGGATAACAGAATAAAAGTTAGATATTTCATAAGGCAAAATGCGCTACATGCTCAAAAACCAAGTAGTTCTATTTTAGAAAATTTGGTTTAAAGTAGCGAAATACGAGTTTTTTACCCTCTTAAGCAAAATTAGGCCTGAAGCATTGGTAGGCTTACTGTAAAAGTGGTGCCCTTTCCTTCAATAGAATATACATTAATTTTGCCGTTGAGCTTGTCTAAAGATTCTTTTACAATGTATAGGCCTATGCCTGAGCCACTTACGCCTCTGTTATCAATCCTAAAGAACATTTTAAAAATGTCACTTTGGTATTTATTCGGGATGCCTATGCCATTATCGCTCACGGCAATGATGTGTTCTCGCTCGTCACAATCGTACTCTATTTTAATGTATTTGTCTTCTTTATAAGGGTTGCTGTACCGTATGGCATTGGAAATGAGATTGTTTAAAATTACTGTAAACCTTCTTACATCGGTGTAAATGCTGGCCTTTTCAGAAATGTCATTGATCACACGTATACCTTTGTCTTCTATTAAAAACTGATATTGAGAGATTACGCTTTCGGTGAGTTGTTGTAATGCAACGTTTTCGCGTTGCACTTCCATTCTATTGTTTTTTGAATAGTCTAAGATATCTCTGATCAGGTCATCCAACTTATGCATGCTTTGTCGTATGTATTGGAGATATTCATCTGCTTTCTCTTTGTCGGTTTCGATTTTGGCCAAATCGATCAGTCCCAAGGTAGAAGCTATGGGTGCTCGTAAATCGTGGGAGACCCTGTAAACAAAATTATCTAGCTCTCTATTGGCCTTGTTAAGTGCATGATTCTTAGATTTTAATTCTTGGTTAACCAATAGCGTTTCTTCCAACAAGCCATTGATTTTGCTTTCTTTTTCTTTCTTGTCTGTAATATTGGTAACCCTAACAAACATGATTTTTTCTTCGAGTATCGGGATGGTCTTGGCTGCAAAGTCGCCCCAAAAGTAGTTGGCCTTGTTGGTTTTGTACTTTACTTCCCTATACACATTCCCTTTTTCAGACGCTTTCATTAAAGTGTCTAATGGGATGTGGTCCTCAGATTTTACTTCATAATCATAGCCTTTTTTTCCGATAAATCCCTCTTTTTCGTCAAATTCAAATAACTCCACAGCCTTGTTATTGCAATCTATTATTTTGGCATTGTTGGTATTTACCAAAAAAAGTGCATCGCTAGACTGGTTAAAAACACTGGTAAATATAGTGAGTGCTTTTTGCAGTTCTAATTCGGTTTTCTTCTTATCGGTAATGTTATTGCCTACAGCTTGAATCTCAATTTTTTCTTCACCATCCTCCTCGGTAATCAAACTATAAATTTCCCACTCTATATGAACCACTTGCTGATCGGGCAAAACCATTTTAAATATTGACACTATAGACTTGTTTAAGTTTTTTTGGCAACCGTTTAGAACTGTTTCCCAAACGGGCGTGTCTTTTTCTGCAATGATGTCTTTTATGTTGATTGTTTCTAGTTCAGAATCGTCTATCTCAAAAAGCTTTTTAAAACTGTTATTGGCAAAAGTGATTTGCCCTTTGGTATCGGTCCTTATCAGAAAATTGAGTTGGGAGTGAACAAGAGAGTGCAGCCTCTTTTCTTGCCTTACAAGTTCGGTCTGCGTTTTTAAGATTGCCTCACTTAGTGTATGCGTTTCACTGATCAGATCGGCTATTTTGAGTTGGTTCTTTTTAACCTCAGATAAATCATTGATAAGCAGAACGTAACAGTGTTGATCATTTAGTGAAATAGGGTTGAATTTTACGCCCACGTATATAGTTTTCCTGCTAAGAGTGATATGCTCACTCTGTTGAAAGATACTCTCGTTAGAAATGTCTTTGGTATCTGCCAAAACCAATCTCCTGAAGTCAATGCCCTTTAAAGAGGAATTTGATTCATATAATATTTGGGCGTTATGGTTGTCAAAAATTATGACTAGTTCACTGTTAAGGATCAAGCACGCACCCGGAATACTCTCTATAAAGTCAATTTTACTTTCAAAAAAAAGGCTTTCTAAGATACCTGCACCTTGTTCACTCATTTGATAAAATTAATTAATTGATCAAATCATTTTCTGATAGTGAAAAGTGAAGTTAATTAGCGTTAAATCTTAGGAAAAGTGGTATAAAAAAATCACGGAGTCAAAATTGACAGAATTGTACTTAAAAGCTAAAAAAATTGATTGATTATACATAGTAAATCGAGGTATTTTCATGGTGCTGACGACAAAATCTTTAACTTATGAACCTTAATTGAATAATTGCTATATTTAATAGTATTTTAAAGAGTTTTAGGCATTTGCAGTAAATATACTCTAAATTGGGGCTGAAATATTGATTTTATTGAAGCGCAGACATTTTTGCAAAGTGATTAAGGAGGCTTGTATCCAACATTTTAAGGCTTAGAGAATGTGGCACTTACCCGTACTACTCAAGCCACTTAGGTAATTTTTTTATTGAGATGCTATAGGTAATAGATAAAAATAAATCTACTAAACTTGTCTTTTAGCAATTAACTTTTTGGTAAAAGTTTATGTAAAAATTTTCATCGTTTAATTTTAAAATATTAGCGTGGCACGCCGCAGAAGAAAAAATAAAAATTTCAGTAAGATTTTAAAGAGATATTTTGTCCGTTTGGTCAAGTTGATTCAAACTCCTATAGGTATTACCGTAGTTGTAGGTATTTTTTTAATTGTGATCATTTCTATTCTCGATATTAAATATCTTGAGAGCGGTAGCGGTCGCGATATTTTGATCGAAGCCCATGGCTTGTTGTTCGATATTTTTGTGTTTGGTGTTTTATTGGCCTACCTCAATAAATTTTTAGAGAAAAAGCAGCGCTCAGAGCGATACAAAGAAGAAATAGATGACTTTAGAGGCTGGGAAGAAAAAGAGGCTAAATATCGAATTGTAGGTAATATTAAAAGACTTAACAAACTTGGCTCCACTAGGATTGATCTAAACAATTGCTATTTGGCCAATGCCGACTTGCAAAATGCCAATCTTGTAAAAGCCAACCTGCAAAATGTCGACCTAAGCGATGCAGACTTACAGTTTGCAGATTTAAGTTATGCTAATTTGAGTTATGCCAATCTTACAGGTGCAGATTTATCAAACGCCTTACTAAGAGGTGCTAATCTGCAAAATGCCATTTTAAAGAACAGCCAACTTTTGCGGACCAGTTTGTGGCGGGCCAATCTCAACCAGGCCGATTTATCGGGTGGCAACCTTAAGCAGACCAATTTACTAGAAGCAGATTTAACTGACGTCGTCTTTGAAAATACACAATTCGAAAAAGTGAAAATGGATCAAGCATTGGCCTCTGAAGAACTTAAACAAGTTGCCAGTGAAAATGATTAATGCTGTGGCAAGTGGCTTTTTTACCAAGCCCTCATTCTGATTTTAAGTAATTAAGGTAGTCCTTATTCACTTCTTTAGAAGTAACATAATTGTGTTGACCAAATAGCTTTAAATGGGCGATTTCTCCGGGTGTACCATTGCGGTATTTGAGCGATTTTATATCGAGCTGGGCTACTTTCCCTTTTAAAAATTCGTTGCCTTGTTCATCGTGCTGCTCCTCTACAAAATTATAGTTGAGCAAACCCAACACAGTGTTGGCATCTTGTTCTAGATCACCGCCTTCTCTGAGCATATCTGCGTGCAAATCTCCTATACGACTTGCTCGGGCCTCTCTGTTAAATTGTGCACCCAATACTACAGGGATCTGCATAGGCACGGCAATTTTATTGAGTATGGTGTTAGAAATTTGTTTGATTACCTCATAGCCTTTTACCTGTTGGCTTACAGGTATTTTTTGAATATAGTCGATAAAAACCGCACCCGTTTGTCCCTTTTTATATTGAGATTTTATGGCTTCTGCCAGTTCGGCATCGCTTAGGTTAAAGCTAAAGATATTGAGTCTTTTTTCTGTAATGAGTTTTTGAAGTTTTTTCTTGGCACTTTCCACCTCGCTTTTAAAATCTTTTTTACCTGCTTGGTAATGCCTCAAAAAAGTAAGGTCTGTAGCGAAATCAAACTCCTCAAAAAGCATTCTGTTGAGCAGTTTGAGCAGCAGGTACTTTGCAGGTTCTTCGTAGGTAAAGAAATAAAATTGCTTCTCAGGGTACAGCTCAATCATATTGTAAAACATGTTGAGCATTAGGCTGGTCTTACCATGCGAAGGGCGGGCGGCGATCAAAGTAATGGCAGACTGTGGGATCCTCACGATTCTATCTAAAGATTCTATACCGGTTTGCAGATCATCGGGTTCTGTAGCGGTTTCTTCAATAAATTCGTTAAAACTGTAAGGCTTGATTTTTTCTCGAATCTCGGCGCTTACAAAGTTGGAGAGGTGTTTTTCCAAATAGGCCTTGGCCTCTATCAGATTTCCCGTTTTCAAGATTTTGTTGGCCTCCATAGTAGCCCTGTGCAAAGCCTTGGTTTCAGCTTCTACTTGTTGGTTGTACCTGAGTTTGGCAGCGGCCTCTTCTAGAGTTTGTCTAGAA
>CAKZMZ010000530.1 GCA_937129345.1 uncultured Thalassovita sp.
GAGGTTGGAGGTTGGAGGTTGGAGGTTGGAGGTTGGAGGTTGGAGGTTGGAGGTTAAAAATAATTCCTTAGTTAATCTAGATCAAAACTCTGTCATTTTTTTTTCAACGTTCTAAAGCCCACGCTTAACAAATCAACAATTTTTTCTAGGCTCGGCTCTGAGAAATCATGATTTTACTGTACAAAAACGATAAAACCTCTTTTAGATAGCAAAAATTGACTTTGATCTAGGTCGAACTGGCAGTTGTCTTTCAAAATCACAGCGGTAAAAATTGGGGAAGACTAACTTTAATTGTTAATCTTGCAAGCATGGTTGGAGGTTTGTTGACAAAACTTCTATTTTTGAAGTAAAATCTTAATATCTTTACATTCTTTCGAAAAATATTATTAAAAATTTACAGTCATTCATCATGGAAGACATTCAATCACTTAAAAGTTGGAAAATGATACAAGATGTTCCTTTTGCGATTGCAGGGCCATGCAGTGCAGAAACAGAGGAACAATTATATACAACTTGCAAAGGCATTAAAGAACAAGAGATTACCATGCTTAGGGCGGGTATTTGGAAGCCTAGAACGAGGCCGGGTACTTTTGAAGGAGTTGGTGAAGTTGGGCTACAATGGATGCAAAAGGTGAAAACAGAACTTGAAATGCCCGCTGCTGTAGAAGTAGCCAACGCCAAACACGTAGAACTTGCCCTAAAATATGAAATGGATGTGCTTTGGATAGGTGCAAGAAGCACTGTTAACCCTTTTACCGTACAGGAAATTGCAGATGCACTTAAAGGGGTAGACATACCTGTAATCGTAAAAAATCCTATAAATCCAGACTTGGCTTTGTGGAAAGGCGCTATTGAGCGTATATACATGGCCGGCATAAGACAAATAGCTGCATTGCACAGGGGTTTTTCTTCTTTTGAGAAAACAAAATACAGAAATGTCCCTATGTGGCAAATTCCCATAGCGCTAAAAAGCGATATGCCCAACTTACCATTATTGTGCGATCCTAGCCACATTGCAGGCACAAGAGATTTGATCTTACCTGTTTCTCAAAAAGCCATTGACCTTAATTACAATGGTTTAATGATAGAAACGCATTTTGATCCTGACAATGCTTTGAGCGATGCCAAACAACAAGTAACACCCGACAGATTGGGCGAGATATTGGATTCTATCAAAATCAGAAAGACCACTTCTGACAATCAAGAATTCAATAGCATACTCGAAACAATGAGGAGCCAAATCGATAACATAGACCGTGAGATACTAGAGAGCATGGCTGCCAGAAAATCTTTAGTTGATAAATTGGGTGAGTACAAAAAAGAAAACAATGTAACCGTATTTCAGTCTAACCGTTGGTTAGAAGTGTTCAAGAGCAGAGCAGAATGGGGCAGCCAGCTCAATTTGCAAAAAGATTTTGTAGGCAAGCTCTTTAAACTTATCCACGACGAGTCTATCAGGGTTCAGAGTAAAATCATGAACTCTGAAAAAGAGAAAATTTCTAAGTAATTTGATTAAATTATTTCTACAATTATATAGTACTATCGATCAGATAGTACTTTTTTTGTGTTCTGCCTTACCAAAACAATATAAACATAAAACTAACCGATCATGAAAGTAATAGAGGCCGCTCCCAATGTACTGGTTTACGAAGCTTTCGAAGCAAAGAATTTCCATTTTATTGAAAAGTACTCAAGAGTAGGCGTACTTACCGATGAAAATACCTTGCTACACTGTTATCCCATAATCAAGGACTACCTGCCAAAAAATCACTTGGTATTTACCATTAAATCTGGCGAAGAATACAAAAACCTTGAGACCTGCGAGCAAATTTGGCAGTTTCTTACAGAAAACAATTTTGACAGAAAGGCCATTTTGATCAACTTAGGAGGTGGTGTTATTGGAGATATGGGAGGCTTTTGTGCTGCTACTTACAAAAGGGGCATAGATTTTATACAAATGCCTACAACCCTACTCTCACAGGTAGATGCCAGCGTTGGCGGCAAACTAGGCATAGACTTTAAAGGCTTTAAAAATCATATCGGCGTTTTTAAAATGCCCAAAAAAGTACTTATCTACCCTTATTTTTTAAAGACCCTACCAAAAAGAGAAGTAGTATCAGGCTATGCAGAGGTAGTGAAACATGCTCTTATTAAAGATGCTCAACACTGGGATATCCTCAAGAAAAATGTAGACCTTGATCAGCTAGACTGGCAACAGATAATTCCGCATTCTATAGAGATAAAAAATTCTGTGGTGGAAGACGACCCTTTTGAAAACGGAGTAAGAAAAATCCTGAACTTTGGCCACACCATTGGCCATGCAATTGAGAGCTACTTTCTAGAAAGCGACAAAGAAAAGCTTTTGCATGGTGAGGCCATAGCAATAGGTATGATCTGTGAGGCTTTTATTGCTTATCAGAAAAAATACATCAATGAGGCTACCTTTAATGAAATAGCCCAATATCTTTTAAGGGTCTATCCTTCTGTGCAGATTACCCAAGAAGATATAGAACAAATAATCCCCTTAACCCTTCAAGATAAAAAGAACACAAAAGGTACCATTAATGCCAGCCTCCTAGAAAATACAGGCAAGGCCAATTACAACCAACCTATTTCTTTCGATGAAATCAAACAAAGTATAGAACGCTACAATGATTTGCTATCGGAGGCAACTAGTAATTGATCAGACAAACGCCTCTTAAATGAATTAAGCGATTATGTGCAATTCCTTAGATTGCTTTAAAAGCGGTCTGCATTTTACAGGATATCGTTGGCAGGCCGCTATAATTTTTCACAGCATTTGTATGTAGCCCTATATGGATTAAAAGCATGTTCTTACACAATTTTTTCCCAACTTATCGTACAAATAAGGTACAGACCAATCCTTAAAATAATACAGTAAGCATTTTTGCTTTTGCCCTGTATGGTAAGCTTAAATCAAGCACTATCAATAAGCTTATTAAGAAAATCTCATACGATGAAAATAAAGACATCAAGTGTATTGGTTAGAGTGCTATCTTGCGCTCTGCTTTTTTCCATTTATCTTAATCCACATACAACTCTAGCAAGTAAAAAAGATGCAGCCCATGAGCCTGTTGACTTAAAATGGTGGAAAAGTTTAGATCAGGAGTGGCAGAACATTTTTTTAAGAGCGCTCGAGCTCAGTGATACTACAGATATTACACCACATCTAGAAAAAATTGGGAAAATCACCTCTCTCAATTGTATGAAAAGTAAAATCAGCACATTAGAGCCTTTGTTAAAAATAGATAGCCTAGAAAAATTAAATCTGATGGGCAGCACTATTGAGGATATTTCGATACTAGGCAAGATAAAAACTTTAAATAATGTGAATTGCACCTTTTCTAAGGTTAGCAGAAAACACCTTGATGCGTTTAGGGCAAAGCACAAAGATATTACGTTGTACCCGGCCCTTTACAAAGATTGGTGGGAGGAATTAGACGAACCCTGGAAAAATGTATTTAGAGCTTCAGCCAAATTTAAAGAAGATCCTAACCAAATTGACCTAAATAGAATATATGGTATGGGCAGGCTCATATGCACAGGAAACGGCATCAATGAATTTGAGCTAACGCATCTAGAACCTGTCAGCCATCTCAAAAATCTACGTATCTTATACATTACCAACTCAAACGTAGAGAGCTTAGAACCCATAAGAAGTCTCACTAAATTAAAGGTATTGCACTGCGCCAGTACCAAGATTTCTTCTTTAGAACCTATTACCAATCTAATAGAATTACAAGAACTAGACTGTTCTTATACAGAAATCGAAAGCATAGAGCCCATTAATAAGATGCTTGAAATGAAGAGGCTTTCTCTCTATGAGACCAAAATAAGCTCGCTAGAACCCATTAAAGAATTCAAATTACTGAAAGAACTATACATCTCTGATACAAAGATAGAGGACATTAGTATGCTTAGTGAGTTTACTGAACTCGAAAAACTGCATTGCGGCAATACGCAGGTTAAAAGTATTGACGCACTCAAAAATTTGAAAAAACTGAATGAGCTCAAGGTATATGGTACGCCTTTGTCTGACCTTGCACCTATTAGCAATGCACACTTTCTTAGGATCTTAAGTATATCCTCAACAAAAGTGTCGTCGGTTAAAGAAATTGCCAAACTAGAAAGAATTAAAGACTTGAATATTGGCTCTACAGAAATTAGCGATATCTTACCCCTACAGAACATGAAGTACCTAGAAACCTTGGATATCTCTGATACGAAAGTAACCGACTTAAGCCCTTTAAATGAAAAGTTTAGGTTAAAATCTTTATGGATGGCCTTTACAGATGTAGCAAGCCTGAAACAATTAGAGCGACTCAGAAAGCTAGAATATGTAGACTGCAGCGATACAAAAGTAGAAGAAAAGGAAATTACACAATTTAAGCTACGCAATCCGAATTGTGAATTCAATTAAGCAAAACTGTTTCGAGATTGTTTAACTTACCCGGTAAAACCGAAAGGTTTTCCGGGTATTTTTTTTCATCTCTCAACTTCTTTTTTAGTTGATCTGAGAGCAAAGCATTGGGCCTTAATCGAATGCCTTTGCAGTTGAGTTCAAAACGGAGTGGCTTACCGTTTATGGCTTTTATAGCAATTACTTCAAAATCGGTGTTGGGGAATTTATCATTACCGTAAAAGTCATAGCCACTTATAAAAAGTAATTTATTCTCATCTACTTGAAAAAAATGCGCTGGTTCATCTAATGATTTGTTCTGAAAAGAAATACAACTCTCTGCAAAGCACTTGTAAACATCGGCATGGTTGAGCGCTATAGTCTCATTAATTTCGCCAATATTCTCTATAAACATACGCTTGTTTTGCTTGTAGCCCCAAATCACCGAAGCACTATAAATAATGATTAGCCCCAAGGCCAATAGGATCAAGTTAACACTGGCCGTACCTAAGAAGAAATAAAGCAGAAGTAGAGCGGCTAAAAAAAGAAAAGCCAGAGAAATTACAGTAAACCTATAATGGAACAGCAGTTTGCGCTCAATTTTTTCCCTCTCCTCTACCAAAGCTGTCATTTCCTCATCTGTAAGTTTTCGCTCTGAAATCTCTAGCATGGAAAATATAACGGGGGATTCGTCAATTAAAAAAAGCCCTTAAAAAAGGGCTCTATCTAGGCATTACCTGTATTTTTCAATTTTTCTTTGAGCTTGTCAAGGTCACTGTTGCCAGAACTTGTAGGACCTGTACCAGTGTCTGAACCAGAAGCTGCATCATTTCCAGCATCCTTAGAATCGGCACTATTATCTGTATTGGAAGACTGCGACATTTTGGCTTTCAATTGTGCCAAAGCCTCTGACTGACCCTGAGAGGCTGGACCTAAGGCCTTATCTATTTCATCGTCAATAGAAGTATTTACCGTGTCTGCAATATCTCCGTAAGACTCTGCCAAAGCTTCCTGTTCCGATACTTTCTCGCGCATACGCTCTAACCTTGCAATGGTATCCGAAGAATCTATCCTTGCCATTTGTTTGTTGAGCTTGCTTGTTGCTTGGCTAACCCTAGAACGAGCTTTTAAGGTTTTGAGCTCATTCTCCCAACTGCCTATTTGATCTTTGAGCTGCTGCACATTGGTCTCCATTTTTTTAACCATAGGTTCGTATTGGTTCACGTTTTTCCTATGGGTGGCTACTTGGTTTGCAGTTTTTTGCTTTAGCTCCAAGGCTTGGCTTGCCAAGCGATCTGCTTCTGCAGGATCTATTTCTCCTGCTTCGGCTTTTTTCAAAAGCAGTATAGCTTTATTTTCATATTCTGCTTCTCGTTTTAAAGAAGCTTCGAGTTCTTTCTTTGACCTTATATGCATGGCCTTTACTTCTGCCAAGCTTTGCAAGCTTTTATTGAGGTCTTTCTTTAAATCTCTAATACCCTGCTCGGTCATTTTTACAGGATCTTCGAGTTTGTTCATTGCTGCGTTGGCCTCCGCTGAGGCAATACCAAATAATCTTTTTAACCAACCAAACATGTTTATATATATAATTTAAATATGATGCTGTTAATATACTTATTAGACGCTAAACCTAGTAAAATTAAAATTTAATGATTACCCCACCAATTATTTTTCGTATTTGTTTCTAAAGTATACATAAGCTTCGTTCAATTGCTGTGAGACCTCTTTTGCCATTTCAAACTTTTCTTGGTCGTTTACATATAAATCAGGATGATATACCTTCATCATTTTTCTGTAGGCTTTTTTGATCGTAGCAAAGTCAGCGCCTTCAGGTACTTCTAATGCTTTGTAGTAAGCTTTCTCTTTATCTTGAGTACCTTCGGTTTCACCTGTGTAAGCATTTTGATAAGTACGCTGCTGCTCCGTATAATCCTGATTTTTATATGCCCCTTTCGCTTCGTATTCTTTTTTTAACTTATTGAGGATTTCATCAATCTCTAAGTCCTCAATACTTTTATAATTGGTGAATTGATGAAGTTTATCGCTCAATTCGGCTTTTAAGATATCTTTAATTCTGTCGAGCATCTGATAAGTTTTTATACAGTAAAAATGAGTTAGAAGTTCTGTTTCTGTGAGCAATGGTTAAATTCTTGTTTAAAAAGCAGAGAACAGGCCATTAAATGTAAAATTTATTGCAAGTAAACAAAAATCTGGCTTTATACTAATTCGTTTGAGATGCAATTGAACCTAAGTTCAATGAAAGATTTTTAAAAATCTTCGTTGTCATAATGACTCGAACATCGCCTCAAGATTAAATTATTTTTCCCCTACTACCTATTTAGTCATTACTCAGGTAAAGTCCTTTGTTAAAATATTAAGACTTGTAAAAACACAAGTAAATGCAAACTAAGACTTAGCTTAACAAGCTATAACATTTTTTTTATTTCATCTCAAAAAAATCTAATAATTCTAGAAAGAAGTTTGCGCTTATAATAATACAAACAAAATAAACCAAAACACTACCACATATGATTGCTCTTACTACAAAAGTTCAAAGCCTATTATTTTTATTTTTTTTCTTATTAAATTTTGCTTTCGCTCAAAATGACTCAAAAGATCCACTACAAAAACCCGATTTATGGAGCAAAATCGAAAAGAACCCAGAGGACATGAGGCTTTGGGCAGCTTACGTAGGTAAAGATTTAAATTCACTTACGAGCGAAGACGAAAAAAATATCGTAAAATGGTACAGCCAAGTCAGTACTGAATTTAAACCCAATATTTTACCAGAAGAAGTTTGGATGGACGTTGCCGATCAGCATCATTACGACTCGCAACAGAAAATGAAGTTAGATTTAGAATATAAAGTCTTTCACAAACAGCTCAAAGCAGAAATCTTACAAGAATCTCCTGTTTTACAAGAGTTGTCTTCTAATATAGAAACCAACTTTATTTTAATTGAAGATATCATCCGCTTAGAGTTTGAAGAACTAGGCACCAAGTACATAGACTATGCTTCGGTTTATCCGAAGCAGGATTATCCAAAAGACCAATGGCTGAGTGAAAAAAAAGAAGAGTTGTCTGAACTAAAATTACTTAATCTTGAAATACTAAAAGCAACTGCCTTAAACAGAAAATAGCTACTTACAAACGGCTTTAAGTTAATTCTAAACTTTTTATTTACTTTGCTGTAGTGTTTTATAAATACTACAGCATTTTTTATTAAAAGCCATTACAAAATGAAGAAGATAATCAGAAACTTGATTTATATAAGCATCGTTTACCTACCTTTTTTACTTGCCAGTTGCTCTCCAAACCAATCGGAAAATACTTCGCAAGAAAGTGAAACTGTAAAATCTAGTGTTGCTAATGCCAACCCCGCTGCTCAAGGCTTTAACGAGAGCAGCTCAGATGCTAAAGCTATTGAGGTAGCAGATAGCGTTATGTCTGCTATGGGGGGTAGAAAAGCTTGGGACAATACCAGATACATTGCTTGGAATTTCTTAGGCTTTAGAAAATTGATTTGGGATAAGTGGACGGGAGACGTTCGTGTAGAAAATGTGAATAATGATTTTAAGGTGCTTGTCAACATCAATACACTTGATGGCAAAGTGTATAAAAATGGCGAGCAGCTCTCACAACCAGATTCTGTTCAAAAATATTTGCAGCGCGGCAAAGAGATTTGGATCAACGATTCTTATTGGTTGGTAATGCCCTTTAAACTAAAAGACAGCGGGGTAACTTTAAAATATCTTGGCGAAGAACCTGTAATGGACAAGCCTTCACACGTGCTAGAACTTACTTTTGATGGCGTTGGAGTTACTCCGGAGAATAAGTACAAGGTATTTGTAGACAAGGAGACCAACTTGGTTAACCAGTGGGCTTTTTACAGAAACCATGAAGACGAAGAGCCCGGTTTTACCTTGCCATGGCAAAATTATAAGGAACACGGAGAGATTTTTCTTTCTGGAGATAGAGGACCAAGGCAACTGACAGAAGTTAAAGTCTTTGAAGAACTGCCCAAAAGCGTTTTCGAGTCTTTAGATGCGGTCAACCTTGATCAATACAAAACACTGTAAATTAAAAGCGCCATTAAGCATAATACTTAATGGCGCTTCTTTTTATATTAAGTGATGCAATTTTAGCTCTTTATAAAAGCCCGTCCGAGGTCAAAAAAGCCAAAAGATTCTTGATACGCCCTAAATAAGTTAACGTTCTGCTTCTCGTAATTCTCTGCCATGGCCGTCATCATCTTGGCCCTTATCATGATGTTATTCTCGAAAATCTCTAAAATATTGGTGGTGGCCAATACATAGATTTCGCTCACCTCAGACGTACATACGGCATTGTAGATCCTACGAGTGTTTACCAATAAGGCATTATCGCCAAAAGATTGGGCCACACCTACCCTTGTAAGCTCCTCAAATTTGTCTTCGATGTCTATATTGAGCGAGACTTCGCCACTTTTTATAAGATATAGCGCTTGGCTAGGGTCTTTTCTAAAAAAAATGGCTTCGTCTCTTTTATAGGCGCGCAAATGTAAAAAAGGAACAAACTCAGCTAATTCACTATCTTCTAGCCTCTCAAAAAGAGAGTTCTTCTGCAAAAAGCGAAAAAGTTGTTTATCGCTAGCAGAATAGGTCTTTTTAAGCGGATTGAGCATGTCAAATAACTTCAACAGTATATATTTTTCGTGTGTTATCAGAAACTTTAAATCTATCGTCTGGCCTCATTCCAATGACCCAAACGATATCATCTTTGGTACAAAGTACCTTTACTTTTTGCTTTTCAAAGAGATTTAATTTTTGATCGGTCAAAAAATCGCTCAATTTCTTCTTGCCCTTCATGCCAAATGGTCTAAAAAAATCGCCCTCTTGCCAGTTTCTTACCGTTAACGGAAAAGAAATGAGCGAGGCATCTACAGTAAGTATGTTGTTTTTTCTTTTCAGCTGCTCCTTGCTGTAAAGTTGTTCAAAGTTACATTTTAAAGTTAAATGCGAAACTTTTATTTCTTTAGTTTCTGCCAGTATTTTTACACTTTCGGTAAGATTCTGCTCCATTAAGGGGCGTATAAGCAAGGCTTCTCTATCTACCAACAACTCATGCGTATGGCTTTTAAAAATTTTTCCCGGCTGCCTGTCCATTTCGGCAAACAGCTGCTTGGCTTGTTTAAAATTGAAACCATAGACTTGTAAAAACTCGCTCAATATTAACAGAGGCGCTTGTTGCTTTTTTAAGCTTATCTTAAAAATCGATGTCACTCCAGATTTTTCAGCCACACCTTTGCTCTCAAAATCTGCAAGTTGAGCATTTAGCATTTGCTCAACCATTCTTAATCTTTCAGTAGTAAAATGTAGGTTTGCGGTTAAAGACGGATTGATACTCTTTAAAACAGGTACAACTTTGTGCCTAATAAGATTGCGCTGATACTTGGTTGAGCTGTTGGAACTATCTTCTCGCCAAGCTAGCTCATTTTCCTTTGCATAAGCTTGTATTGTTCCCTTGGGCGCATGCAACAAAGGCCTAACTACCTTATTGGCCAATGGCAAGATTCCCCTTATGCCTTTTATACCTGTACCCTTGGTTAAATTAAAGAGGATGGTCTCTAATTGATCGTTGGCATGATGCGCGGTAGCTATAAAATCAAACTGATGTTGCTTCAATAGCGTGTTAAACCACTCGTAGCGTAAAACCCTTGCCGCTATCTGCGTAGAGACTTTATTTTGCTCTACATAGGCCTTAACATCAAATTTTTTGGTGAAAATGGGAACGTTGTAAGTTTTTGCCAGACCAATAACAAATGCTTCATCTTCTTCAGAAGCTTGCTCCCTCAACTGAAAATTACAATGTGCGATACCAAAATCAATATTTTCTTGGTAACATAAATGCGCCAAAACCACTGAGTCAATTCCCCCGCTTACTGCAATTAATATCTTTTTCTGTGTTATATCACTATGCTCTTTAATAAAAAGACGAAAGGAATTTGACAATGACATTGTTTGTTGTAAAAATTGTTAAATAAACTGCAGCGAATGCAATAATCTATAAATTTGAAAAAAAATTATAAGCTTTTGTGAATACACAAAATAAAGAATTGAAAATATCTGTTTTTATCGGTTTTTACCTATGCCTGCTATTGCAGTGCAATGTGCTATTGGCACAAGGTCAACCTGTTAAGGACCAACCTGGCAAAGGACAAATTGCCTTGATAAAGTCTGAAACATTGGAAGGTAGGAACGGATTGCGCTACATCAACTCAGGGCCAAACTTCCCAAGGGTGGTATTCATGCGCGATAGCACCTACATGTATTGCGAATTGGCCATACAGAACCCGGCCAATAAAAATGTGCAAGCCTTTGGCGATATCGTTATAAGAGAGAAAGAAGGTGCACTGCTCACAGGCGATACCTTGTACTATAATAATGATAAAAACTTGGCCGAAATGCGCGGAAACGTGGTTTTGATAGACAGTACCACCACCCTTTACACCAATGAGCTCTTTTACGACCTTACTACTAGAAATGCCTACTATGTAAATGGCGGTAAAGTAATAGAAAACGGAAGCATACTCACTAGCGAAAAGGGCAATTACTTTTCTACCTCTCAGGCCCTTACATTTAAAGGAGATGTGGTTTTAAGAGACACTGTAAAACAACAAAACCTCTACACCGATACGCTTACTTATTTTACACCAACCAAAGACGCCTTTTTCCATACAGCAACCACTATTGAAACCGAGGATGGTATCTTAGAAGCAGAAAGAGGCAGTTACAACACAACCACTGGTGTTACCAACTTTGAGGGCCAAGCGCAAATGGACTCTGAAGACTATACACTCATCGGCGAAAAGATGTTTAGCGATAGGGAAAGGGACGTGAACATCGTAAAAGGCAATGTTTACCTATTGAGCAAGCAAGAAAATGCTGTGGTTTTAGGAGATGAACTGATTTACAGAGAAAACTACGGCAACTCAAAGGTTTTTGCTAAGGAAGATAAATATGCCATTATGAAGCGACCATTCGGCAGTAGCGATTCTCTTTTTGTGGCAGCAGATACCTTACTTACCATTAATGATACCATTAACAATGTAAGACGCCTGCATGCCTACTACGATGTGAAAATATACTCAAACCAGCTATTGGGCAAATGCGATTCTTTGGTATACGATTACAATGATTCCACCATTACGCTTTTTTCGGATCCTATTTTGTGGAACAAAGAGCAACAAATAAAAGCTGATTTGATCAAGGCCTTTATCTCAAACAACCAAATAGACTCGCTATACCTCAATGATAATTCCTTTTTGATACAAGAAGACACCCTAGGCAATTATAATCAGATAAAAGGCAAGAACATGAAAGCCTTTTTTAAAGATAAAGATATTAAACAGCTAGACGTTGACGGCAACTGCCAAACCATTTATTATGCACTTGAGGCAGATACATTAACAATGGGCATGAACAAGGTAGATTGCAGTAAAATGGTCATGTACTTTGCAGATTCTAGCAAGTTAGAAAAGATGTCCTTCAAAAAAACGGTAGATGCCAAGTTTATACCTCCCCATGAGGTTGAAGAGCCCGAAACCAGATTAAAAGGATTTAGGTTACGGTTCGATGAAAAACCAGAAAAGATGCTTTTTACCCTTAGGAAAAAAATCAGTATAGAAAGCGAACCCGCAAATAATGATGTAGAGAAACCATTGCAAAAAGGAGTTCAGCCAATTTTAAAAGACCCAAGCATAGACTTTGAGAAGAAAATTAAAAACAGCAATGAAAAAAGTGATGGTGGATAAATTCTAGAAAACATTCTCAAAATTTAAGGTGCCACTACCTTTTCAGTATTTAACTCAGAGTAAACCCGCTCTTCTGAAACTTGCTTATCCTGCTTTCTGAGCTGCACCAATTGTCGCTTTTTTGAATAAGAATAACTATGGCTTAAATAATGTAGATAAATGCTAGCACAGCCCCCCATCAAAAACATCCAATAGAAATAACTGTTATCGCTCCAATTTGAAAATGCCACAGCTAAGCTCATGAAACATAAAGTACTGCAAACTAAAATGGTACGGGTTAGAGCATGATCAAAACCTAGTTTTAGCAATAAATGATGCATGTGGTTTTTATCTGGATCAAACGGTGAACGTCCATTTAAAATCCTTATAGTAAATACCCTAATGGTATCGAAAAAAGGAAGTACAATTAAAGAGATTGCAAAAGAAATGGGATTCTTAAATACGAGAAACTGTGCACTGCTAGCATGGTTGTTTTCTATAAACCTGATGAGAGAAACCGTTATTAAAAAGCCTAGTAAAAGCGACCCTGTATCACCCATAAATATTTTAGAAGGCGCCCAATTAAAAAATAAAAAGGCCAAGGTTGCACCGGCTATCCCCCACAATAACATAGCATGTAAATGAAAACCCTGGAAATACAACAAGATACCCAAAATACTACAGGCAATAATACCTATGCAAGCGGCCAATCCATCAATGCCATCAATCAAGTTGTAAGCATTGGTAATGCTAACTATAGTAAATACTGTTAGTATTACTCCAGAGAAATGACTGATATCGCCTATCCAAAATAAACCGTGAAATGAGGTAAGTTTAATGCCTGCACCAAAAATGGCTATCATTATAGCAGGAAAGAAAAAAAGTAACTTGTGACGAGCTCTTAAATTCATGACATCATCTAAAAAACCCAGACATAACACCAAGAAACAAGAAAATATCAGATAAAAATCTTTTGCCAATAAGTCACCTCCATTATAAAAAAATAGCAAGCCAACGAGCGCAACAGGTAAAAAGAGCACACCACCCATAGAAGGCTTAGGCCTGTTATGTATTTTCCTTTTATCGGGTTTATCAATAAGTTTTTTGCTATTTAAAAACTTAATTAGCTGCGGGAAAAAGAGGTATGCGGTAAAAAATGAAAAAATGAAAATGACTAGAAGACTTATCATTTGAGTTAGGAGCGTTAAGTAAACTTTTGTTAATTAACAACCTGAACAGGCTCCTAATATTATCAAAACTCCATATTAAATTTCAATAAAAAAGCCCTTTGAGTAATCTCAGAGGGTCTTTTGTTGTAAAACTTGCATTTATTACTTACCCTTACCTTGTACCATTACTTTTAGGGTAAGTGCAACGAGCTTCATGTCAAACCCCACGGAAATATTGTTCAAATAGAGGATATCGTATCTAAGCCTTTTAACCATTTGCTCTACGTTCTCGGCATACCCAAACATAATTTGTCCAATGGATGTTATACCTGGCTTAACGGTATGCAACTTTCTATAATGCGGGGCCAATTCTACTATTTGATCAATAAAATGCTGCCTTTCGGGCCTTGGACCAACTACAGACATATTGCCGATCAGTACATTGTAAAATTGAGGAATTTCATCGAGTCGGGTTTTTCTCATGAACCTACCCCACGGGGTTACTCTAGGGTCAAAGTCCTTGCACAATTTAGGGCCTTGAGCCTCAGCATTGATGTACATGCTGCGGAATTTATAGATTTTAAAAGGCTTGCCCCATCTTCCTATCCTTTCTTGAGAGTAAAACATGGGTCCCTCAGAGGTAAGTTTAGTAATGAGGCCTACTATCAAATAAATTGGCAATCCTATGATCAAAACACACAGAGAGAAACCAATATCAAATGTTCTTTTAATGATTTTAGACTTAACATCTTCAATAGAAGATTTACTGATATTAAGTACGGGGATGTAATCTAAATACTCTAAATCCACACCCTTGGATATAAAGCCTCTAAAGTCTGAAATAAGCTTGATCTTAACCTTATACTCCTCGCCATAAGCAATAATTTGCTGCACGATTTCGGGCGACATTTGAGGCAGACAGCAATAAATCTCATGTATTTCGTGCTGTTCAGAGTACTCGCTGATCAAGGTAGCATTTTCTTTGTTTTTGAGAGCTACGCTAGTAGGTAAGTTATGTAACTTGTAACCCAACTCAGGATGCTTTTTAAAGAATACATTTAACTCATCTGCCAACTGTCCATTGCCTACAATAAGTACATTTCTAGAATTATAACCCTTTAACCTGTAGTATTTCAGAAAAGAAACAAAGAGGATTTTCCAAACTAATAAGAGGGCTACAAATAAAAAATAGGTTAATATCAGATGCTCCCTTGAGTAGAAATAGGCCTTAAAAACAACCCAAAAAGAACTGATTATAAAACCGTGTAAAAAGACTACCATTAAGGAGGAAGCAAACACCCCTGAAATAAGGTTAGACTCTATCCTTGTCTTGTTGTAAGGCTTTGAAATGTACAAAAGCAATAGCCAAACGATATTAAAGAATAGAAGCAGGCGCAAATAATCTCCATTATCTGCTAAATACTTACCCTCATTGGCAAACCTTATATTAAAAGCTACCAAAAAAGATAGGTTTAATAGCAATGTATCTACCAGTATATGGATATGTTTAAAATATCTGGAATACCTAATAAATCTTTCTGACACCTTACAGGAAATTTAAATTGAGACCTAGAATTATAGCATTAAAGAATGTTAACAAACCTAGTCTTCTGTAGAAGCTTAAAAAAATCACTTAAGTCTAATTCTTACATCAGTAACTAAAGTGTTGGAATTTCATATTTACTAAAAAATCCAGAAGACGGATGCTAATAGTTTTAAGATAGTTACGCTTTAAAGGATAGGAGTGCTGCAATATTAAGGAAATTAATTTTTAGACTTTTCAATATTTACCAAATATTTATTGAAAATGGATATTAATATTACAAGGCAAGTGAATAAAAACCCCATTACAGCTCCATAAAAAGTATTTTTTATCAGGTATCTTGATTTGTTCTCTTTAATGCTTTTGGCTCCATTTATTACACTTACCTCTTGTAAAAGTCTCATGTCTCTTTGTACCGATTGTAGCTCATTAAAAAGCTTGAGCCCCTCGTCATAAATCTCAATGGGATTTCTCAAAACGTCCTTTTCTCCTTGGAGAGAAATCTCAACCGAACCTGATCCTGAATCCAATTTAGAGCCATTAATAATCCGGTTATTAACGCCGGCTTTTAGAGAGTCTAGGCTTTGGAGTTCGTTGAATAACTTTTGTTCTGCGGCTGCTAATTGGTCTCTCCGTATCTCGTAGTTTTTTTTCAAAATTTTATTGTTAGCCAAATAGTTGACTATCCATTGCTCTAGCTTAGTGATATTTTTGATTTTACTAGTAAGATTTATTTTGATAATGAACATGGATGCGTTCATTTCAGAAGCTACCATGAGTGAGTCTTTTTTCTCTATTTCACCATATCTTTCATATATATTGTAATAATTGGCATAGGTCTCGGCATAGATACCTCTAATAGGCTTGACCTCTTCTTCAGGCACACTTAGTATATTGGCAATTACCTCGTAATTTTTTTCCTTAAAATAATCGTCGAGCTTTTCTATCTCATAGATAAAATTATAGCCCTTAAGATAGGGCGAACTAATTGTAAGGTTGGTTTCATATACGGGAGAAGATTTTAATGCTAGATAAATACCAATACCCCCTCCAATTGCACCTCCTATTATCAGGTACAAGAAGTTTTTCTTTATAAACTTTTTTAAATAGATAATAGAGTTGATCAAGAAATTAAAAATACCGGTTACAATTCCTAAAAAAAACTCTCTTATAGCCGAGAACAATTCTCTAACCTCTATTTCATCCTTATTTTTTTCCATTAATTGTTGAGATAAGTTTTTAAATACTCAGAAAAAAAGTACTCATTTAAAATGAGCCCATTAATTGAAATCTATATATAGGTCAATTAAAACTAACTGCTTTTATTACTAGAAACCGTAGAGCCAAACAGTCCATTAAAAAATCCGAATAACATTACGCCTTTATTCACGGTCAATAGGTTTTCTGTTAAACTACATTGAGCAAATACCAATAAAAAAAACAGATACAAAAAATGCTTTTGTTCAACAGACCTTAAAATGGGATAAAACAGCGCAAAGCTAAACAATAAAAGACCTATAAAACCAAACATAAGCATATAATGTAAATACTGATTATGTGTATTAAGCCCTCTTTCCAGCCAGGCTTTGTAAGCCCTTTCTTTGTAGCAAGCATTTAATGCCGTTTGTGCATCTCCTGTGCCCGTACCAAAAGGTAAGTTATCTTTAACAGCTACAAATGCACACTGATAAATACCGACTCTACTAGCCAAATGATTATCTGGATGGCTATTGGCAACTTCATAAGCGCTAAGGTTAAATAGTTCACTAACCTTACGAACCATACCTTTATTGATAGAGAGCCCAGCAGCCAAGACAATAATACCACCTAAAAAAAGCATGATCTTGGCTTTTTTATCAATTTCACTTAAAAAAATCATGAGCAAAGAACTGCTACAGAGGGCTAAAAATGCCATTGTTGCCTTTATGAGAAACAAGAAGTAAACAAGCAAAGGAAAAGCGAGCAGCAATAAATATCTATACCGTTTATCTTTTAAGCCAAAGAATAAATACATGCAGCATCCCATAGCAAACACTATATAAAGTCCCATGTATACATGATTGCTCACGATAAACATAGGCATTTGAGTGCCAAACTTGTCCCATTCTACATACACGATTTGATCGTAATATCCATTATAAAAGCTATTGATGCCATCGGTATATAGTTGATACCAACTCATGCCTAAACAATACAGCACAGCCAAAACAGTACCTACCACAAAAAAAAGCAGAATGGCATCTATCCTTTCTTTAGATAACCTAGGCATAGTAAAAAAAACAACAGGCAAAAAAATAAGACCTGAGCCTTTGTCTAGCTTATAAGCCCCTTTAAATATCTCATCTGAATATAATAAGCCTACAGCAAGTATTAAATAAAGCGATACAGTAGACAAGAGAATGGGACTTTTAAGGCCCTTCCACTCAAATTTTGAGTAATTAAAAGCCCAAAATATAGCTAATACATAAGATATATATCTCGTAAAAGGTATAGGAAAATTTACAAACAGTGCAAAAAGTAGAAGTAAAAGAAAATACCAATCCATTACTCCATAATCTTGTATTTTTTTAATGAGCATACTGCTTTTCATAATTTGCCAAAAAATCTTTTAAGTCAAATTTTTCTCCACAGAGTTGGTTGGAGTTACTACCGAGCTTTGCAATGAGTTCATGATGCTCTAGTAAATACTGTATCTTTTGTATTGCACCTTGAGGGGTATCGAAAAGAAAGCCATTCCGGCCTTCTTCTACAAGATCTACATTACCAACGCAGTTTCTAAGTAAGAGGGGTCTTCCCATTTGCATAGCCTCTAACACAGCATATGGTAGGCCCTCCCATAATGAGGTTGATATATATAAAGAACTTTTTTTCACAACCTCTTCTACTTTGCTTTTTTCTAACCAGCCCGTAATCTCTATATTTTTAGAGGTGAGTAAATGCCTCATATCGCCATCTCCAATCCATACAAACTTAATGGGATACTTGCCCTCAAAAAACTGGGCTATTTTATTAAAGTAAACCGGATCTTTTTGTTGGGCAACCCTACCCGTGGTTATAACCGTAAACCGCTGCGGATAAACCAATAGACCATTTCTACTGACCTCTACACCGTTGCAAATATATTTTGCTTTTATATTTTTATTTTTAAAGGTATCACGCTCTGAAGGAGAACAACAAATGACCTCGCCAGATAGCATTTGAGCAATTTTCTCTAATAGCACATATTTGTACTTACTTATTGAGGAAATATCCTGTCTATTAAAAGAGACGCCATGCGTAGTATAGATGATTTTCTTACTCCTAAAAAGAACACCGACCAGCCTGCCTAAAAAACCAGCCTTTGAAGAATGTAAATGCAATACATCAAAATCAATATTATCTAAAATATTCTTTAATTCTACAGCCGCCTGCCAATCCTTTTTAAGCGAAATCTCTCGTTGTGCACTTTGCCAATAGATGAACTCAACCTCTCCATCAAATCTTTTAAATATTTTACCATCATCGATTACCTCGTTACGGATAGAATAGACAATAACATGCCTGAACTGTTTTAACCCTTTGGTTAAATACAGAATGGTATCTACTGCCCCACCAGAAAACGCTTCGATAACATGTACTACTGTCTTCATTATTCGGTGTAAATTTCTATTAGTCTTTTAGCGTATGTCTTAATCTCGAACCTATCTTGAAAGCCCTGTTGGGCTTTTTCAGCTATTTTAATTCTAAAATCCTTATCGTTATATAGCAATTTTATTTGTTCACACATGGCATGTGCATTGCCCATCTCAAACAACAGCCCGTTTTCTTTATGAAGGATCAGTTCTTCAGGACCCTCAATAGCTGAGGCTATGACAGGCAAGCCCGCCCTAAATGCTTCTAGTATGACAATGCCCAAGCCTTCGAAAACAGAAGACAATAAGAAAACATCGGCAGCTAAGAAATACTTTTCTGGATTAAAGGTCGCCCCTTCAAAACGGATATGGCTAGATACACCCAATGCTTGAGTATGCTGTTTTAAATCTTTCTCTAGGCTACCTTCCCCAACTATAAGTACAATTGTATTGTCAAGCATTTTTTTGGGCAACAAAGAGACAGCCTCTATTAGAGTATGTAATGATTTCTGTTTTTCTAAACGCCCTACAAACAATGCACAAAAGGCCTCTTTCCGAACCTCTAACTGTGCCCTTGCTTCTTCTTTAGAAATGTTTTTCTCTAATGAAGGAATGCAATTATAAACCAAATGGCTTCTGCTATTTGCAACACCCAATACCTTGTTAACATGCTTTTCTACCACCTTAGAGATACAAATGACACTTGCCCTCTTGGCAATGGTCTTAAAACTTAGCCAGTAGGCGGCAAATATCAGGTAGTCTTTATAATTGAACTTGAACCATATATTATGCATGGTACAAAACAGCTTACATTTTAAACCCGCACAAGCCAAGAATCCTAAAAAATCTGCATGGCCTAAATGGGTGTGCACAACCTGAGCACCAATCTCTTTAATTAAATTCCTCAATTGTAATACACTGCCCAAGCCTAAAGTAAAATGGTGTAATTTTATGGAACTATCAAGCAGGGGTTTTAACGTTGCCTCACCCTTTAAAAAAACGATGTGCACTTTGTGTTGCCGAGCATGGATATTGGCAAAGTTTACCAATAGCCTCTCGGCCCCTCCAAAAGAAAAACCTGTAATTATATGACAGATAACCATTGAGTTAAAAAAATACTTCTTGCTAGAAGTTAGTACTACCTAAAAGTTCTTTCTTATCTGAAATTTTTGTGAAGTTACTAAGAACGTTTCTGTTTAAATAACCGGTAATGCTTGAGCGAAAAATAAAGAGATCAAAAATCAATCTGTCTTTACTGCTAAAATTAAAGTTTTCAGACAGCACCTTTTTATATTCTGCAACATGCACTTTATGATTAGATGCATTTTGCGTTTTACTTTCGTTATGAACCCTAAATACACCTAAGATTTTATCTAGACATTTGAACTGAAATTTTTTACTCGCCCTTGCATAAAAATCAACATCCATGCAAAAGTTGAGTGCTTTGTTTAAAGGCATTGCAGTCTCTGTTACCGACTTTCGCCAAAACACCGTAGGTTGCACCGGACAAAACCTCCCGTGCTGAAATAGCCACGCATCCCATGCTTGGGCACGAGTATCACAAATCCATTTATCCTCAGCATCGATCATTTGGTAGTTCCCATATATTAAACCCACTTCTGGTAAGTCGTTAAATGCATCCACTATTTTTTGAAAAGTATTTGGCAGGTACAGATCATCGGCATTGTGCCAAGCGTGTATATCACCACTTACCATTTTAAAGCCCTTATTCAGCGCATCTGCCTGTCCCTCATCTTTTTCTGATATATATCTTATTTCAGGATAAGATGCCAAAATATCAAGCGTACCATCTGTTGAGCCGCCATCTACTACCACCAACTCAAAATTGGTATAGGTTTGGGAAAGAATAGAATCGATCGCCTTTCTCAAATATTTACTGCCATTATATACAGGCATTACTATGGATACTTTCATGATGCAACTGATTTTGCCAGACCACTTTCGCCATGTACTTTTTGAACTAAGAATAAAAAAATCCAAAATGGTGAATGGTAAAAATCACCTATAATAAAAAAATGTGAAGTTACACTTACAAAAACCATTAAAAAAACAAACCTATCATCTTTTCTTAATCTTAAAATTTTTCTTAAAACAAAAACCATAAACAGTCCAAAAAATGAAAAAGCGAAAACACCTAAATCAGATAATATAGTCAAAAAAACACTATGGTATCCTTTTCCTAATAATTCTACTCCATAGCCAGGCCCTTTACCCAAAATAGGGGCATGCATCCATTGGGTTAAGCCAATAATCCAATTCTTACTTCTAATAGATGCCGAAACATCATTTGTATCAAGAGTTATTTTTCTAGTTATTTCATCAATCAAAAACAGAATATATTCACTGTATATAATTGTCAAAAGAACCATAAAAACAAGCACTCCAGATAAAACTCTAAAAAATGATTTGTTCACTCTACCTGTCATTATAACATTTAATGAATAAGCAGTCAAAAATCCTAAAATAGGGAAAAAAATACCAGCAGAAGAAGTTAAGAAGAATAATGATAAAGCGTAAAAAAAAAATAAAATTATCCCAGCTCTATATTTTTTTACTTTCAACAAATAAAAAATACTAATAGGTGCATATATATTTAATAGAACCGCCATACTACCTGGTTCTTCAGCAACTCCACCAACACTTTTAAAATATTTTCTTATAAAATAATCCATGTTAGCAATTTTGCCATCCACGGTAGTAAATATATTTCTAATCTCAACTGAAAAAAAATTAACTAATATCCAATCTGTAAAAATAATAATACAACATAAAGAAGTTGATATTAAAATTAACTGCATTATTTTTCTGTATGAGATTCTTATGTATTGAAGAAATATTTTAATGAAATAGAAATATAAGATAATTGCAAAGTGGTAAGCCATTAAGTGATTAAAGCTTCTAATTTTTCCAAAACCGTTAAAATATGAAAACCATACTGTGATTAAAAAAAGAATTAAAAAGATATCCTCTGTATAAAGCTTTAAGCTTAAAAAGTTGTGTGTTTTCTTTTTAAATAAAAGTTCTAGAAAAAATGCTATAATCAAGATGATGAGCAGAACAACTGGAAGTCTCAACCAAGCAGAAAAAGCGAAATAAGAAGTAAAAGGAGAAAAAATTATAAAAAGGTAAAATAATAACCTTGCCATTTATATGTGATGATTCTATTGTGTACTATTTTATTATTAAGTTATAAATACTATTCACATAGTTTTGCTTTGTAAATCTCATTGAACTTTTATGTGCAGCAATTTGCATTCTGTTGTACAAATCATCAGAACTTGTAATTCTATTCATAAGTTTGCTGATGCTAGAAATATCTTCAAACCCTTCATATAAAAATCCATTTTTATTATGCTCAATAATTTCAGGAGTTGCCCCACCATTATACCCAATTATAGGCAATCCATATGATAAGGCTTCTACAGTCACCCTGCCCATTCCCTCAGAAAGTGAACACATGAGATAGATATGCAAATTTTTATATATTTGATCTACATCTCTTATAAATCCTGTAAACTCTACTTTATCTGATAATTTATTGGCAACAACATATTGTCTTAATTCTCTTTCATAATCTTCAAAACCTAAACCACTATCACCCACAATATAAAGAAAGGTATTAGAATTAAATTTTGCATATTCATTGAAAGCTTTTAAAGCTATATGCTGTCCTTTAGTAGGCATGAGTCTTCCAACTATACCAAATACCACTCTTGATTCTTTTATTTTTTTTATACTGACATTTCGAGGTTTCTCTATTATGCCATTATAAATTTGTATAGTATTTTTTCCAAGACCAAAGGTACTTTCCTTCTTTATCGCCTTTGAAATAGCAATCAAAAATTTTGCTTTTTTGTAAAGTAATTTTCTCAATAATTTAGGTACATAGTAAGTAATATTATAGTCATTTGTACCAAACTCTCTAATATGCCATATATGAGGAATTTTTAATAAAAATGATAGAACAGCCCCAATTTGTACAACAGATGAATTCGAGTATATTAAATCAAATTTATTTTTTTTTATAAATAATATTAAATACGGATACTTTATTAAGTTGTATAAAATTTTAAAAGGTATTCCGTAATATTTCCTGCTCCAAAGAACCCAAGGATAAAAAAAAAGAGTTTTTACTTTAATGTTTTCTTTCTCAAAAAAAGAATTGAGAAAACCTTTTTTTGGTATTAATACTATTGGTTCAACTCCCTTGTCCCTAAGTCCTAATACTAAATCTGCAAATGACTTATTAGCCCCATACATATCACTATAATGAGTTATAAAAAGAACTTTCACAAAGACAAGCTTTAGTTAATAATGAATTCTGTTAATGCAATATTTGAACCCCTAAAATATCTTAGAAAATTTCCTCCCTACTTTTATAGTAGCCTCCTTAAAGAAGGAACTTTTTATTTTCGATAGCACAACTTTTCTAATAGTTTGAAAAATATCATCGTCAAATAGTTCAAGCCCCTTTTCAGCTAATCTTATTGTCTCCAAATATTCTTTATTGAGTAATGCAAAAAGACAAGCCAATAAATAATCTCTTTTCGAATAAGTAGATTCACTTTCAGTAATTAATGAATTTAGATATCTCATTTCAACCCATTTAGGAGTCTTCTTTAAGGTAATTTTTGAGATTTTATTAAATAAATTAATACTAAATAAATTTCCATATAAATGACTTTGTCCCCTTGGTATACCTCTCACATCAAAAGAAGATAGCCAAAAAGACTTCTTAGAGTTCATATATTCTAATGTAGCATTTACTGTATCCTCTCCTTTATAATTCTCAAGTAATCCAGGTTCAAAATCTACAGTTAAGATGTTTTCTTGTATTTCATTATCTAATGATTTGAATATGCTCAAGTCTATACCTTGAGAATCTAATTTAAGCCAATCTATTCTATCAATATTAAGTTGCTTTAAAGCTTTACTGATAGATATATTATTAATTGAGCTTTTTTGGACTACGTGAAAATTATCTTTATACACGTATTGGCTATAAACATCTGGATTGGGTTCAAGTGTACTTGAGCAAAATGGACTCTTTGTTAAAAAAAAATCTAATTTCTCATCATCTTTATGAGAAACTATGCAATTAAATTTATAAAGTTTATTGAATCCACTATTATGTATATCCTCAGAAACTGAGAACTCTCTATCATCAGCATCAAAAGCAATACATATACTATGCTTAGCGAAGCTCTTCCAAATATTGTGTATTTCTCCTGAAGCTCCAACGTCAACCAAAACTGGAGGTTTTTCTTTTAATTCTTCCTTATCGAATATTTCGTTTATTAGATTTTTCATATTAAAAAATTTATTGTTTCCACTAGCTTTCAGGATAATAAGTTTTCTTATACGGATTTTAAAGCGATGAACTAAAAGACTGAGCGGTGATTTAATAAATGATATGATAGAAACTTATTAATAATAAATAATTTGCAAAAAATTTAGTGTTAGGATTTTGAAAATCAGTGTATAAAAACTA
>CAKZMZ010000531.1 GCA_937129345.1 uncultured Thalassovita sp.
CCCGTGTGGAAATCTAAATGTACCTGCCTAAATCGCAAGGGCAAACTTTGATCAAGCGGAGTATCTACAGGGTTATAAATGCTTTTTGTGATTTTCTCTGCTTTTGCATTGGTTATTATGGATGAGGCCACGCTTGCGGTACCTGCCGCTAGGGCAGACTTTTGTATAAATTTCCTTCTATTCATAGGTTTTAGTGTTCTCAGGTAAAGTAATTATATTAAAACTAGAAATTTGTAGTAGTCTTCACAAATTAGATAGGTTCAATTATAGATCTAATTGCAGACCAATTAAAATGTATAATTTGTCGATTTTGTGTGAAATTCAATTATTCCTATCTGTTTTATATCGACTCATTATAGTAGAGGCAAATTATGCGTAGATCGACTAGTCAGCAACAGCATAAAAGTAAACTATTGGTGTATCTAATCGAGATGATTTCAAAAAACAGTTCCAATATGTTACTTTTACATATTGAACTTTTCTAAAAATTGGGGCTGTAGCTAAATTTCATTAGCTAAAAAGCTGAACTTTTAAATGTACCTTAGGACAGAAATGAAAATGAACCAAAAAATAAATCTTATGAAATACCTTTTCACTTTATTACTCTTCCTATTTATTGGAACATCTTTTACCTTACAAACCAAAGAAGTAAGACCAAAAGAAGCTTTAGGCAACGGTGGAGGCTTGGCACTGTACACGGTAAGAGATGCCATGGCAGAAAACCCTAAAGAAACCCTAAAGAAAATTGCCGAAATCGGTTACAAACGCATAGAAGCGGCGGGATACAAAGACGGAAAATTCTATGGCATGGAGCCAAAAGAATTTAAAAAGTATTTGGCTGAAATTGGCCTTGAGCCTGTAAGTACCCACCAAGGATCGGTTACACTAGAAAATGCAGATGAGATGATTGCTGATGTGAAAGCTGCCGGCTTTAAATATTTTGTGATTCCTGTGCCGCCCATGGGCCATTTTACTTTTGATCGCAAAACTAGGACTATTGGTATGAGTGAAGATGTGGAAGAAGTGACCGATATTTTGAATAAAATCGGGGAAAAATGCAGTAAGGCAGGATTGCAACTACTCTACCATAACCACGCTTTTGAATTTGAAAAAAATGCTAATGGCATCGTTCCCATGGATTATTTCATTGAAAACACCAACCCTGAGCATGTTAAGTTCCAGATAGATTTGTATTGGGTTACTAAGGCAGGCGTAGACCCTATTAAATATTTTAAAAAAGCAAAAGGTCGTATCAAGTCTTGGCACGTAAAAGATATGGACGACCAAGGCCGATTTGCACCCGTAGGAACTGGCCAAATCAATTTTGCCAAAATATTGAAGAAAAAGAAACTTGCCGGTATGGAAGACTATTTTGTGGAACAAGACCGAACCTTTGATCAAACTCCATGGGAAGCCATTGCTATCAGTTATAAAGCACTAAAAGATATTGGATTTGAATAAGCACAGCTATTTGCTTAACGCATTTATAATGGCCCTTTTGTTAGCTATAATTGGATGCAAAGAAAAAGCAAGCCCATTGGTTAAAGAAGTAACTGGAGGCAAAGTAAAAGGAATGTTATTGCAAGAACATGGTGTTTATTCTTTTAAAGGCATTCCTTTTGCCCAGCCTCCTGTAGGTAACTTGAGATGGCAAGCACCCCAGGCGGTTGAACCGTGGGAAGGCATAAAAGAGTGTACTGCATTTAGTGCAAGCCCAATGCAAGACAAACCTAGGCCTTTTATGTTCTGGTCAAAAGAGTTTTTAATACCAGAAGAACCCATTAGCGAAGATTGCCTTTACTTAAATGTTTGGACAAAAGCGCAATCCGCTGAGGCCAAATTGCCTGTATTAGTTTACATTTATGGAGGTGGCTTTAGAAGTGGTGGCAGCGCCTGCCCTATTTACGATGGTACCGCAATGGCCACTAAAGATGTGGTTTTTGTGAGTTTTAATTATCGAGTAGGCCCTTTTGGTTTTTTCTCACATCCAGACATCAAACCAACACCTGAGAGTCCTACAGGTAATTATGCTTTAATGGATATGTTGGCTGCTTTAAGATGGGTGCAAGATAATATCGCAAAGTTTGGTGGCGACCCTAACAATGTAACCATTGCAGGGCAGTCAGCGGGGGCTTTTGCGGTAAATCACTTGGTGGCTTCTCCCAAATCTAAAGGATTGTTCCATAAAGCTTTGGCAGAAAGCGGCGGGCATTTCTATGCTAGAGCAGAAAGACCATTTACATATTTAGAAGATGCACAGGCACAAGGTAAAGCATTGGCTGATTCACTTGCTTGCCAAAATTTATCTGAATTAAAGAAGAAGTCTGCAGAAGATATTCTTGCAATGCGCTGGTATCAAAGCACCCCAATTGTGGATGGAGAGGTAGTTCCTAGAACAGTGTTAGAAACGTTTAAACAAGGCAATCAAAACGATGTGCCAACAATAGTTGGATGGAACAAAGACGATATTGTGTTTATGCCACAAGTAAGCCATGAGGTCTTTCCTGATTACATAAAAGCACAATTTGGCAAATATGCTGAGGATTTCCTTGCTGTTTATCCACATAGTACTCCTAAAGAAACTTCTCAAGCTCTAAAAGATATGAACCGGGATGAAGTTTTTGCCAGTCAAGGATATGCATGGGCCAAATGGCAAAAACAAACGGGCAGTGCCGATGTGTATGTATATAATTTCAACAGGGCTTTGCCTGCAAGTAAACCAGAAGCACAATTTGGCGCATTTCATTCAGGTGAAATCGTATATTGGTATGATAACCTACACACTTTAAATCGCCCTTGGGAGGACATAGATAGGACAATTAGTACTTCTTTGAACCAATATTTGCTCAATTTTTTAAAAACAGGGAATCCTAATGGAGCAGGTTTACCAACTTGGCAGCCTTATCAACCCAAAGAAGAAGACGTACTCATCATTAAAGAAGAAATCACTGCCAAGCCTTTAAATAAAGACAAATTGAGTGCTTGGGAAAAGTATTATACTCAAAAGTGATTTTATGGATTTTCAGTTTTTTTGAAATCTTCCATAAAGTCAAATCCCCAATGGCCATGCAAAAAGTGGGAAAGGTTTTGTACTTGTTCTTGATGCGCTTCGCTTTCCGCCAAATTATTTAATTCTAAAGGATCTTGGCTGTGATCGAATAACATGCGAGATTCAATGTTTATATCCTCATCAAGCCACTCGGTGTAAAACCAATTGTCTTTGATCAAGGTCATACCTCCATAATATTTGGCAATGGCGTAATCCTTTTGCCGTTCTCCGTTCCTAAGCAAGCTTACCATGCTTTCCCCCTCTAAGTGATCAGGTAATGATAAACCTGCCAACTCTGCCAAGGTCGGATAAATATCAATAAACTCAACAATAGCATCGCTGCGCTGGCCTTTGGTTTCATTAGGCACTTTTAGCATAAGCGGCACATGCAGCGAAGATTCGAAATTACAGTGCTTGCACCACAATTGGTGGTCGCCCAAATTCCAGCCGTGATCACCCCAAAGTATGACTATGGTATTTTCTGCCATCCCATTTTCTTCCAAAGCTTGGAGTACCTTGCCAATTTGCGCATCGGTATAGCTTACACATGCATAGTAGCCATGTATCAGTTCTTTGGCCATTTTATCACTCACAGGGCCTTTTTTAGGAACTTTGGCGTAGTTCCTCAATTCCCCAAAATTGTGATAGGCACGATCTGGCGTACTTTCAGGCCTGAGATAATTGGCCGGTAATTCAATCTCATTTCTATCGTACAAATCCCAATATTTTGAAGGCGCATTAAATGGTAAATGCGGTTTTAAGAAACCCACCGCTAGAAAAAAAGGACTTTCTTGACCTTTAAG
>CAKZMZ010000532.1 GCA_937129345.1 uncultured Thalassovita sp.
AAACAGTAAGACGTAGATGCTCTTAAAAGGTGCCGATGAGGACATCGACAACGGCGGTAAGGTAAACGTCACTGCGAGCAAAGCGAAGCAGTCTGCTTGCTATTCGCTAACAGACTGCTTCGTTACACTCGCAGTGACGATTGTATATCGTAATTGATAATCACTCCCCAATCTCCTCTTCTAAGCGCTCAACTTCTTCGGCCAAGTTTTCCCATTCGGTGTTTTTTTGCTCTAGTTGGGCTTTTTGCTTTTCATAGGCCTCGTTCACTTCTGCCAATTTATAAGGGTCGCCATACACAGCTGGTTTGGCCATTTCTACTTCGCTGTTGGCTACTTTCGTTTCTAAATCGAGTACTTCTTTTTCTACTTGCTGCAGTTTTTTTTGTACGCTGTTGAGCTCCTTTTTTAGGCGGCTCAATTCATTGTGGTCAACTTGTTTTTTTTGCTTTTTGGGTGTTTGCTTTTTTTCTTGTTTGGCTACCGAAGCTTTTTCTTGTAGTTCTTGTTGTCTTTCATCATACCAACGGCTAAACTCAGTGTAGTTTCCGGGATATTCTTTCACCACTTTGTCTTCTACATACCAAATCTTATTAGCCGTTTGTGAGATAAAATGCCTATCGTGCGATACAATCAAATAAGTACCGGTGTACTGCTGTAAAGCTTGAACGAGGATATTTACTGATTGAATGTCTAAGTGGTTGGTAGGCTCATCGAGCAACAAAAAATTGGCCTGGGAAATTAAAGTTTTGGCCAGTGCTACGCGAGACTTCTCCCCACCCGAAAGCACTTTTATTTTTTTGAAGACATCATCACCCGAAAAAAGAAAACAGCCCAGAATACTGCGCAACTCCATTTCAGACTTTTCAGAACCAGACTCCCGCAGTTCTTGTAAAATCTCATTTTCTACATGTAATGCCTCTAATTGGTGCTGTGCGTAAAAACTCCTGATTACATTGTAGCCAGGTTCTCTTGCTCCCTCAAATTGTTCTGTACCAGCAATGATCCTCAACAAGGTAGATTTTCCCTTGCCATTGGCACCAATAAAAGCAATTTTATCGCCCCGCTCTACAATCAGGTTGGTATCTTTCAACACTTCTTTTTCACCATAGGCTTTGGCGATATCTTTTAAGGTAATGACAATTTTGCCAGGCTCTTGATTAAAGGAAAAACGGATGTCTAAATCAACCTTTTCTTCAATCACATCTTCAACTTTATCCATCTTGTCGAGTTGCTTTACCTTTGATTGCACCTGCCTTGCCTTGGTCGCCTTGGAGCGGAAACGCTCAATAAATCGCTCGGTTTGTTTGATTTGCTGCTGTTGGTTTTTAAAAGCATTGCGTTGGATTTCGTTCCGCAACTCCTTCTCTTCCAAATAAAAAGTATAATTACCTGAATACTGGTTTAGCTTACCTCCAGAAACCTCAACTATGATGTTCACTGCCCTATCCAAAAACTCCCTATCGTGCGAAACGATGATCACGGCTCCTTCATAATTACTCAGATAGGATTCCAACCATTGGATAGAAGGCAGATCTAAATGGTTAGTTGGCTCATCGAGCATAAGTACTGAAGGCTTTTGTAAAAGCAATTTTGCCAACATTACCCGCATACGCCAACCACCAGAAAATGTCCTTAGTGGCTTACTCAAATCTTCGGTATTAAAGCCCAAACCTTCTAAAATCTCTTCGGCTTTGGAGTGTATGCTGTAGCCATCTAAGAGGGCAAAACGCTCTTGTAAATGCGCCAGTTTATCTACCAATTTCTCTTCGTAATTGGTTTCCATTTGGTGAAGCACCTTATCAATCTGTTTTTGTATTTCTAGTTGCTTTTCGAAACCTTGTAGGGCTACGTTTAAAATGCTGTCGTCTGACTGGTAAGAAAGCTGGTCTTGGTTGAGGAATCCAATAGTGGTTTCGTTGCTTTTGGATATGCTGCCACCATCGGGCGTTAAATCACCATTGATCAGTTTGAGCAAAGTGGTTTTTCCAGTGCCGTTCAAACCAATGAGGCCAATGCGATTTTTGGGTTTGATGTGCAGAGAAGCCTCATCGTACAGAGTACGACTGCCATAGTGGAAAGAAAGGTTTTGTATATCAAGCATGGATTGGGTTTTAGACTTTGGCTATTAGATTTTAGACATTGGATTTTTATAATCAACAAGACTGCAAAGTTCATAAAAAAAAGGAGAACGGGAAAGGTGCTGCCAATTTACTCAGTAAAGTCCCCCATCGGCTCAAGTCTTTAACTGTGTGACAGTCGCTAGAAGTAAATGGAATATATCATAAATGAATCATTAAATTTGTGTGAATCTATGCTAGAAAACATGCAAATTAATTTAAGACAACCGCTCTTAATTTACGGTATCCCGCTTGGTATTTTTGCCGCCTCTATTTTTTTTGCCTCAGGCCTTTGGTTTAAGACTGATGCAGATTTGTATACGGGTATTACCTATGACCTTACTCTTACAGCACCAATCGTTTATTTCTTTTTAATCAGAAAAACACAAATCCCTAAAATTACCATTTTGCCTGTTTTTGTTGCAGGTGTGGTCATTGCTTCATTTGTAATTCCAGAACACAATCAATACCATTTAAAGCTAGTAAAAAACTACCTGCTGCCTTTGGTTGAGTTAAGCGCTTTGGCAACTATTGTTTACTATGCCATACAAACTACCAAACAGCTTAAAAAACAACAAAAATCAGAAACAGACACGTATTCTATCATCCAAAAAAACGCTACTGATATTGTAGGCAAAAGTGCATTGGCAAAAGTGCTTGCTACTGAATTGGGCATGGTTTATTACACATTTTTTGCTTGGAAAAAACCTACAAAAACCCAAAATCAATTTACAATCCATAAAGAAAGTGGGATTATAGCCACCATGGGCGCCCTCATTTTTCTTATTCTGGTCGAAACTGTAGTGTTGCACTTGCTACTTGTTAAATGGAATGCATTGTTTGCTTGGGTAATTTTCGGATTGAGTTGTTACACTGCTTTGCAAATTTTTGGGCATACCAATGCGCTCACCAAGCGTTTCATTACTCTGTCAGCAAACCAACTGTATTTGAAATATGGCCTTTTTGGGGATACGGTCATCGACTACACCCAAATCGAAAAAGTAGAAATCAGTAGTAAAGAAGTACCTGAAGATGCCTTAGG
>CAKZMZ010000533.1 GCA_937129345.1 uncultured Thalassovita sp.
GGTTATACTACATATGGGCTTTTAGGGATCAGCAGTCTGCAATACGCTATAAAAACTACTCGCAAGACTGTAAGGAGTCTCCTGACTCCGATTTATTAGCCTAGTTTGCTTATTGACCGAAGTCAGGAGACTTCTACTTTCTTGACTCTAGCCAAATTGCCAGACACGGGTCTTCGCTAAAGCTAAAGACCCGCGCTAGTAGAAAAATGAAATTAGGGGTAGGAAATGTTGGTTATACTACATATGGGCTTTTAGGGATCAGCAGTCTGCAATACGCTATAAAAATCATCGATAATGGCTTTTTCATCAAAGTTTTCCCACAGGGTAATTTTCCTTGTGTTTTCGGGCTGCTCTTTCCATGTATCGTTTACCATAGTAGGGCAAGGTATTTCTTTGCTTTCTCCCCAAGCCGAATTTTTTAAAATAGCCACGGCGACCATGTCGTAAAGCGCTCTAGATGGCAGGTCTCCGTGCAGGTCAATATTTTTAAAAAGGCTTACCGAATAATCTCCAAAGTTGTCAAAGCTACCTCCGTGTCTGCCCTCAACAGGCTCAACAGTAGGTCCAAGCCCGGGCATTTTATTTTCAATCTCACTTAGTGTTACCCTAACCGCATCAGACCCTGAAGGCTCGCCATATCTTACGGTAACCATATCAAAGGGCACTTCTTGTTTTAACACATAGTTCATGGCAGGGATGTCTGCTACTAAATTGTATTCCCCACTGTTGGGATAATTAGAACCCAACCAAACTATTTTTACTTTTTCTTTAATGTCTGGAGCAATGGCCAATGCCAAAGCGATATTGGTGAGTTTACCAACAGGCAGTAAAACCAATTTTTGCTCACGGGGCTTTCTTGCTTCTTCTATAATAAATTCTACTGCTTCTTTTCCGTCGTAATCATCCTTGTCTATGTTGGCTACAATGTTCGAAAAATCGTTGTTTGCACCAGCGTAGAGCTGATATTTATCGTAAACATCGCACAGTTTCATGACTCTTTCAGCTTCTTTGTAATGCTTTGAGATTTCGCCGCCACTAGTAGTGGCATTAACTGTTACACCGACTACATCAAACACATCTTTGTTAAAGAATAAGTATGCCATGGCATGTTGGTCGTCTAGCTCATTGTTGGCATCGGTATCAAATAAAATTGGAATGGGCGAACCATTGGTTTCTTCAGGCTTTGTATCAGATATTGCCTCGTTTTTATTTTCTTGTTTTGGAGAACAAGCAAACAAGGCCAAAAGAGCAATGGTCAAGCAAATAGTTTTATTCATCTTCTTATTTAATAAGTTCGCATAAATATAAATGTCATAAACTATATTTTCAGCTTTGGCGAGATTTTAATTCTTGTTTTATATTGCAGTGAAAAAGATTGGCAATTTAGTAAGAAGCAAATTTAAGCACCATTACCAAAATAGTTATCGTTTGAAAATCCATCTCATTTTTTTAGCCTTATTTTGTACGCTGTTATACAACAGCAAAACCTACGGACAAGCAAAAAAAAATACTCCAAAAATCGGATTGGTTTTGAGCGGTGGTGGAGCAAGGGGTATGGCGCATATCGGTGTGCTCAAAGCCTTAGAAAGAGTAGGTATTTATCCTGATGTGGTAACGGGTACCAGCATGGGCAGTGTAGTGGGTGGCCTTTACTCCTTGGGTTACACCGCTGATGAGATAGAAAAAATAGCCAACGAATCTGATTGGGACGCCCTATTGTCTAACCTCGTGCCCTTTAAAGAAATCGCCATTGAAGAGAAGCCGTATTATTGGCGCTACATTTTTGAACTTCCTGTAAGAGGTATGCTTCCTGAGCTGCCCTCAGGCGTAATTGAAGGAGAAAACCTTTATAAGCTTTTTTCACAACTGACCCGCTCTGCGCATGGTATATCTGACTTTGATCAGCTGCCCATCCCTTTTAGATGTGTAGCTACCGATATTGTTACTGGTGAAAAAGTAGTAATGAAAGGAGGTTCTTTGGCCGAATCTATACGGGCAAGCATGGCCATTCCTTCCATTTTTACACCTGTTGAAATAGATGAGCATCTTTTGGTTGATGGGGGCTTGGTACGTAATTTTCCGGTTGAAGAAGCCAAGGAAATGGGTGCCGATATCATTATTGGAGTTTCTGTAAGCGAGGGCTTGGTGCCCAAAGAGCAATTGAGCTCCCTAACCGATATTCTGATACAATCTTCTTGGTTAATGAGCGAGTTTGATAGCAGAGAACAGCGCAAGATGGTAGATGTTTATATTGAACCCAACTTGCAAGGTTACAGCACCGCTGATTTTAATAAAAGTGCAGGCATTATTTCTAGGGGCACGGCAATTGGCCAAGAATTCTTACCAGAATTAGAGTCTTTGGCAGATTCTCTGCGCGCCATTGGCAAAGTGTTTAAAAAGCCTAGCAAGCTGCCGCAATTAAATGCTTATCCCATACAAAATGTTATGGTAAGAGGCGGAAACCGCATTCCTTCTTCTTTTATATTAGGTAAATTGCGTATACATGCAGGTGATACTTTAGAAATTGAAGATATTAACGAGCGTTTGAGGGAAGTTTATGGCACACAGTATTTCTCTAAAATCGAATACGAAATTATAAAACGGGGCGGTGGCTATGATTTGTTGGTTAAGGTCAAAGAAAAGCCCCAAGTTTACTTAAAAGGTGCGCTTTACTACAACAGCGAAACAAGGGCCGGCCTCAACGTAAATCTCACTGCTAGAAATAAATTTTGGCCTAATTCTAGACTCTTGGCAGAAATTGATTTTTCTGAAAATTTTAGAACAGAATTTAGCTTTTTAAAATATTTAGGTAGAAAACAGAATGCGGCCGCTACTTTGGGATATCAATCTTTAGATAGCCAAATTCCGCTTTTTGAGGGCGATGCCACTGTAGCTATTTTTGATGATTACGACCATAATTTTTTCTTGATGCTGCAAACCACCAAGCGCTCAACCAGCAGCACAGGTTTGCGCTTAGATGCCAACATAAAAAGATACAAACCTGAGATTTCTGAATCTTTAATGGATATTATCTCAAAGATCAGGGAAGAGTCTGTGAGTGCTTCTGTTTTTTACACGGCCAACACGTTAAACGACC
>CAKZMZ010000534.1 GCA_937129345.1 uncultured Thalassovita sp.
TGAAGAAGTAGCGCCTTCCAATAATTCTCCTGATTTGTACCATTGGTATGTTTCATTGCTTGTATTTTCTTCAATAGCAATGGTATATCCATTATTGCTAAATGCTATTAATGTATCTGTTTCATTTGTAATGTTTTGAGGTAAATAACTGAAGTTGGCAATGTTTCTAGAGAAAGGCTCAAGGTATTGAAAGGTGAGTCGGTTGTTACTTAGATGTAAAGTATCTAGCGCATCTAACAAAAGAATAGATGCTATAGAAATACTATCAAGCCCTAAAGAACTAATATCAATACCGGTAATTCTTCCACCTCTAACTGAAATGCCTTCCCAAGTCTTTACTAAATTGTTTTCGTTAAAACTTGGAGCAGGATTTAAACCCTGATATAGAGATAAGGCTGCCGTTGAATCTTGAGAAAGAAGAGGAATTTCTTTAACGCTAATAACAAAATTCTGTATTAAGCTACCACCATTGTTATCTCTGGACTCTATGCTAACGTGATAGGAGCTATTGTCTACGAAAAAGAGTGTTTTGTTAACCTCAAGCCTATTGCCATTAATTCTAAATGCAGAAGAATCGGTGGTTAAGTTGTTATTGATGAATGAGTAAGTATGGGTATCTCCAACATCTATATCTGTACTACTTAATGTACCGACCAATGTACCAATGCTTGCATTCTCGGTAAAAGACAAATTACTAAGCGTAATGGAAGTAGGCGCATTATTGTCAATGGCTACATTTCCTATCAGTCTGTCATGAAATCTGTAGTTTGTCGTATTTCCACTTCCGTTGTAAGCAATTACAGCGAAGGTATAATTACTGTTTAAAATAAGGTTTTCAGCTAGAAATGTTGTGTTGTTAGATTGCTGTAAGACAATCCATCCATCTAAGTTTTCTCCTTCAAAATAGCTCGTACCATCAGAAATGTTAAGATTGTTTGTATTCTGATCTGTATATAAAACCAAATAGCCATCAGCGCTACTATTTGCTGGATCGAAAGTTCCCTCTACCGTACTAGAGTTTAATGCATTTAATTGTAAGTTTTGTGCTTGTGAGCTTAGTTGTGCTTCAGGTGTGGTTATTTCATGGGTTAGCGGAGCGCTTTGTAGATAATTTATGTTATTTCCGTCACCATTAAACGCATATATATCATAATAATAAGTGGTGAGCGGCTGCAAGCTTGTCTGCACAAAAGATACCTCCGAGCCTGAAAAGCTAATCAATTGATTTCCCAAAATTTCACCTACTTGGTAGGTACTGCCATCATTAGGTAAAGTAGCTGTGAGCTCTCTTCTCACAACCAAATAGCCATCACAATCCTGTACGCTTGGTAAAAACGAAAAGGTAATGGTATCTTCTTGTATTTCCGTAAGGATAAGTCCGTTTGGTGGATTGATAGGTTCGGCAGCAAATGTTTCAAAGTGAAGTATATTAGTTGCAGTATCGGTTTGGTAAGTAATGTATGATCCTATGTCATTGTACGAGAAGGCAACTACTTTGTATTTGGTGGCAGGGAGTAGCCCTGTTACCTCAAAACTATTAGTATTGTTAGAAAAAACGATTTTACCATTTCCCAATGAGTTAGCGAGTGCTAAATCAGAATTGGCAGTATACCTCGTGTTTTCTTCAGGTAAGGTAATAGGATGGTCGGCGGGAAAAACGACTACCAATTCGCCGTTACCACTGCCTTGCTGCCAGTTTATGGCAGCACTATTAGATTGAATATTAGCCAATGCAAGATTACTTGCTTGATTGGCTGGTTTTTTAATGTGGGTAAAATTGAAAGCTTCCGATACAGGACCAGTAGTTCCTGCCAAATTTCTCACTACAGCAGTTAATTGGTAATTTCCTTCTGAAATTGCGTTTGCTGAATAATCAAAAAGCCATGTACCATCTGCCTGTATGGTAGTTTCGCCGATGCTATTGCTATTGAGGAATAACTCAACAAAAAGATTGGGGTCGCCTGTTCCAGAGAAAATTAAGGTACTGTCTTGGGTTATGTTATCGCCAACTACATCAGTATCTTCTGATAAATCATTGATAATTGGAGTGTTGGGTGTAGAAGTATCAATTACAAGCGAAAATACTGTTGATTCAGTACTGATATTACCCGCAATATCTTTTGCTTTTACTGATAAATTGTATGTACCACTAGCTAATGGGGTAGAGGTTAAATCGAAAATATAAGCTCCAGTTGCATCAGTTGTAGTTGTGTCTTGGATGTTTCCGTCTATGTATAAATAAACGCTGGCATTTGATTCTGCGCTTCCACTTACCATTAAGGTATTGTCAGCGGTTACACCATCATTACTTACGCCAGTATCATTAGTGATAGATGTAATGGTTGGTGCATCCGGAGCTACAGCATCAATTTGCAACGTTATAGCAGTAGAGATTTCGCTTTCATTTAAAGAGTTATCAATAGCTTTTGCTGTTAATGAATAACTACCACTTGTTAATACTGTAGATATAATGTCAAGCGTCCAGTTTCCAGTGGCATCTACTGTAATGATACCTACTTGACTATTATCGATTAGGAGATGTACTTCCGAGTTGGGGTCTCCAGTACCAGAAACGAGTAAGGTACTGTCATTGGTAATAAAATCATTTGAGATATTGCTATCGTTAGTAATCGAGGTAATTACCGGAATATTTGGTGCGGTTGCGTCTACAAGCTCAAGGTTTGAAAAATCAGATGTGTTACCATTGGCATCGGTGACTTGTGCTGTAATTTGATGGCCTTCTGAAAAACTTCCAGTAAAAGAAAAATTACCTGATGCATCGGCAATGGTACTACCAATATAAAATTTACCTTGTTTGGGAGTGCAGCTATCTAAACTGTCAGTAAATATATCAACGATGTATGCAGGAGAAGTACTTCCTTGCACAGTGCTTCCATTAGCATAATTAAGTATAGGGGAAATGACTTGGTTGTTTCCTAAATTATTTAGCTGTATGCCAGAGGTGTTACAAAATGTCCTGTTGAACCTTAAATTATTGTTTATGGCAGTACTACCATCTACAATAATGGCTGCTTGATTGTTAAGCAATACATTACCTTGTTCTAGAGTAGTACCCCCGGCTAAATTACCGCTACCATTGATATATATGCCGGCTACACCATTGCCTAAATTATTTGTAAATGAGTTATCTGTACCTATTAAATTCCTGCTGATTACATTTGAGTTGCCTTCTACAAACAAACCGTACTCTGTATGTCCACCAATTAAGTTTGCTTGTGAATTGTTCGTTCCACCAATAGTATTATTAGAAGAAAGCGCATCTATCCATATGCCTTTTTTACCGCCTAAACTTGTGTTTTGCAAAAAGTTAGTTCCGATAATGTTGTTCTCTATAAAATTATTACCTGCATTTTGTATAAAAATATTGGCTTCTGCATTGCCCGCAATTAAATTTCCTTTACCGGTTTCAACACTACCGATGCGTATTCCTGAAGCATCATCTTGTACATGAATTCCATAAAGTGTGTTTGGGCTGCTCAATGAACCCTCTGGATTTGTACCGATTCTATTACCAAATATAAAACCATTGTCTGCGCCTTTAATCCAAATACCTGTTTGGCAGTTTCTAACATTGTTCCCTTTTCCTGAATCACCAATAACAAAACCATCTTGGCCATCTCCATCTACAAGTATTCCTGTTGTAAAAGAATGAATGGTTAAGCCATGTATTTGAGTGTTTGCAGAGTATATGGATATACCGTTATTAAGATTGTTTTGACCATTGATCCTTATTCTGTTTGTGATGTTCCAATTTGGCTGAGTTGAGGCGTCTATAGTAGTAGGCGTAGTTATTTGAGGTAGTTCGCTCACTAAGTTGATTGTCCAAGGTCCGGTACCGCTTAAGTTAAAAGAAATTGTTTTATCACTACTATTATTGGAATTGTTCATTGCCCATCTTAAAGAGCCTTTTCCGTTGTCATTGGTATTGGTAACCACAAATGGTGAAATTATGGTTTTTTCACCTCCATTTGCTACTATGCCTGCTACACTATTTCCCGACGAAGTATAAATATCTGATGCTAAGGGCGCATTGATGTTAAAAGTATTTCCAAGCGTAGCAGATTGGGAGATATTACTAGCAATCAGTAAATAATACGTTGCATCCTTGTTAAATTTTGGGTTAGTGTTTAGTTCATTGAACTGCAGATAATTACCTGTTGGAGGCACTTGAACTCGTTGTAAAAGGTCATCGGTAGTAGTGTCTAGAGTTTGGTCTAATGAGAGATACAAGCTAACACTATCAAGATCAGATGTTAAATATGTGCCCCCCATTTGTAAGCGCAGTCCTTCAAAAAATGCGTCTGCCTGAGAAGCTGTGATAGCGAGTTGGTAAAATACATGATTTTTTTTACCCTGTGCTACCGTTTCGGCAGTATTACCTGCATCAAAAGAAAGTATTGGTGCTACCATTGCATCAGAAGCAATCCAGTTTGCCGCTGTCATGGAGCCTCCAAGAATACCACCGAAACTGCTTATGCTTAAGTCTGGAAGAAAATTCCCTTCATATTTATCAAACCTGTAATAAGCAATCAGTCCAGTCTCATTACCGTGTATGTGTTCGTGATTGTTCTCCCTTATTTCTTGCTGTGTTCTTGCTGAGTTCCAAATTCTCAGTTCATCAATCTTTCCTTTAAAAAACTCTAGATTATTTTTTCCAATATAACTATTGGTACTCAGCTCTGTATGAGAGTCCGCTGTACTGGTTTCTCCAACTTTTAACCCGTTAAGGTAAATACTCGCTGTGCTTGTGGCTTGATCATAAACTCCTGCTACATGATACCACTTGCCTGATTCTAGATTTCTATTACTAATGATTTTTGCAGTATTACCGCCCCAGTCAAAAATGAGTTTTCCTTGGTCTACCATTAGTAAAAATGATTCATTACTATCATCTATTCCTTTTGAGATAATTGGGTTTTTGGTAAAAACATCATCAACATTAATCCATGCTTCAATGGTAAAACTATTGGGTACAGATAGCTGATTTCCGATTTGCACAAAATCATCGACTCCGTCAAAAAGCAGTGCATTTTCAGCAAATGGACTACCGTCTGTAGAACCTAGTGTGTAATATCCCTCAGGTAAGTTTAAGGCATTTAGATTAAATTCAATCTTATCTTCGATTGGCAACTTATAGGCAGAGGTGTAATTGACTATAGAATAATTTGAGGTGTTATCGGATGAATAAATTAAAAAGTAATTTTTGTTTTTATCTAGGGTATTTGCAGAGCCTGCGTCAGACATATCAAATACAAATTTAACCTGTCCATCTGAATTACCTTTTTGATCTGATTTGGCAACGTACCAAGATCTCTCCCATCTATTGGCTACCGTGCCCTGTGCCCATGTACTAGTACCATCTGCTGGAAGGCCATTGTGTCCCCATGTAATTTCATCCAAAGCATCTTGCAGGTAGTCTCCAGTGTTCGTTCCTGAAACTATGTTCATTCCAGCAGATGAAGCACTGTTTGGACTTGCATTTGAGATTACTCTTTGATTTGTCAATATAGGGATTGATAAACGTGAAGCAGGATTTTGTAAAGCATTAGCGGTAAGATAGTTTTCAGTATCTGTAGTTCCATTGAACTCAAAAACTTGTACAAAATACTGGGTTTCCGCATTTAGCCCAGAAACAGTAACACTATTTCCAGCACCCGTATAAACTACATAGTTTCCAGTACCTATTTGATCGCCCATTCCGAAACTACTACTAGCATCATAGGTTATCTGATCAACCGGAGTAGCATTTATAGCACTGCTTTCTTTCATCAATACCAATCTTTGTGTGCCATCTCCATTGATCCAATTCAATTTTAAACTATTAGATCCAAGTGAAGTAAAAAGAATTTTACTGGCTTGAACATTAGGTGAAGTAGCAGGCAAAGTTATATTGCCTGTTAATGGGTTGAGCTGTAGATAATTGATACTAGATCCAGAACCATTATAGCTAAAAATTTGGTATTGATAAGATGTTCCTGGAGTCAGACTTTCATCGGTAAGCACATTTTCATTGCCTATATAGACTACGGTATTTTCACCAATTACCTGACCTATTGTGTAGTTTGTACCATCAATAGGTGTTTCCGTTCCATTGCCTCTCAAGATGATGTAACCGTCGGGTATTGTGGTTGGATGATTGTAACTTAAAGTAACAGAAGTAGGAAAAAATGTAGGAAATGCCAAATTTTCTGCTTGCTGTGTAGGCTCAGTGGCGAAGGTAAATTCATCATTAGGATTTTCGGTATCACTTGTAGTCAAATACTTTTCTAGACCTGCAATGCCATTGTATTCAAATACTTTAAATGAATATTGCGAAGATGGATAAAGGCCTGTCACCGTAACACTGTTTCCCGTGCCATTGTATACTACATAATCATTAAGATCAAGAACATCACCACTACCAAAATTAGAATTGGCTGAATATGTATTGAAATTTACTGGTTCACCTTCAACATTATTTCCCTCGCTTATAACCACAATCCTAGAAGTACCACTACCGTTCACCCAATCTATACTTATGATGGTACTGCTTT
>CAKZMZ010000535.1 GCA_937129345.1 uncultured Thalassovita sp.
CTTTCAATTCTCCATAACAAAAGTTTAATTCAACCGCTTTTATAAAAAAGTTCAAGAAGTAAATATGGTAATGAGCGAAAAGATAAGGAAAAAGCAGTATGTTAAAATAGTTAACTTTCTACTTTTTATTGCAATAATAATATTGGCTACTCCCACTTTTAGCCAAGATGCAGACAGAGAAATCCGTATAAAGGCCATTGCGGGTTTAAAATATGATATAGTCCGTTTTGCGGTAAAGCCAGGCGAAACGGTAAAAATCATTTTGGAGAATACCGATGATATGGCCCACAACATGGTATTTACCAAGCCCGGCCAAAGAGAAGCAGTCGTGCGCGCTGCACAGATGATGGGTGGAGAGGGCGCCGCTAAAAACTATATTCCAGACTCTGAAGATGTACTGTGGGGCACCAAAGTTTTGGAAATTGGAGAGACCGAAACACTGTCTTTTACAGCGCCCGAAGAAGAGGGCATTTACCCGTATGCTTGTACATACCCTGGGCATGGTTTTGTAATGTATGGCGCCATGTACGTTACCAACAGTGCACTTCCACCTTTAGAAAATGATATGAACGTGCCTGAGGGGCAAAGAAATACAGCATTTGCTGAAAAACCTGCCTCGCCGCATCCTTACCTTATGACATACCCTATGTTGTATCGCACTTTTATGCCAGAGTGTAGTCCAGCAGCTATTGCAGTAGCTATTACCGAAGACCACGCTTACTGTTGGGATGCAGGCAAATGTTTTATCCGCTACAGTTGGAAAGGTGGTTTTTTAGACAATACCGCCCATTGGAAAGGCAATGGAAATGCCTTATCAGAGATTCAAGGTGAGGTGTATTTCAAGCATCAAAAATCTTTTCCCTTTCAACTAACAACTGTAGCTGACACCACAATGCAGCCCAAGTTTAAAGGCTACCAAATAGACAAAGAAGGTCTGCCGGCCTTCAAGTACAATTGGGCAGGCATGCAATTTTCTGAAAAAGTAAATGCTTTGGAAGGAAACAAAGGTTTAACAATTCATTATCAACTAGATAACATCAATCAGCCAATTTATTACAGCTTGCCTAAGGGGGTAGGTTTTTCAACTACTTTTAATAAAGGTGTAAAAGAAGGCAACTTCTTAAAACTCTCTGCGGAAGAAGCCAGAGATTTTACCATTACCATTACTGACATCAACCAGTAAATAAACCAATGAAAAAACTCATTAAATTACTCTTGGCCGCAAGCTTATTTTACTTGGCGGCTTGTTCAGAAGAAAAAAAAGACTTACCTGCCACATCGTATATCGTTGAAACCATAGAAATGCCACCAGGACTTAGATCAGAAACGGGTGGCGTAGCCTTTTTGCCAGATGGTCGACTCATTGCTTGTTTCCACTTGGGTGAGGTGATGATTTACAACCCAAAAACCAAAGATTGGAGTTTGTTTGCCAAAGGCCTACACGATCCTTTGGGCATACATGTAGTAAATAATAATGAGGTTTGGATTATGCAAAGGCCAGAACTTACCCGATTGGTTGATACCGATAATGATGGCATGGCAGATTTGTACGAAACCATAACAGATGATTTTGGTATGTCTGGCAATTATCATGAATTTGCTTTTGGCCCTGAGCCCGATGGTAAAGGAGGTTTTTTTATTGGGTTGAATACGGCATCTAACGGAGCAGGAGTAAGAGAAGAAAAAAGAGGGGAATTTAACCCCAATGGCAGGCCGGGTAGGATGTATGCCGCCGTGCCCTATCGAGGGTGGTTGATGCATCTTGATACAGGAAAAAAAGCGCTTACACCTTTTGCTAGTGGTTTTCGTTCGCCCAATGGTTTGGAAGTAGATGATAACGGAGAGTTGTAT
>CAKZMZ010000536.1 GCA_937129345.1 uncultured Thalassovita sp.
GGCATCCACTACGATGACTATTTTTACCCCTATCCGTACAAAGGCATGCCTTTTCCTGATGAGGCTACCTTTAAGAAATATGGAAGCGGTTTTGAAAACAAAGCCGATTGGAGAAGGAACAATGTTGATGCATTGATCAAAGCTACCAATAATGCCATTATCAGCAATAGACCTAGGGTTAAATTTGGCGTAAGTCCTTTTGGCGTATGGAGAAACATAGCCTCTGACTCCTTAGGGTCAGAAACTAGAGCAGGTGCCCCAACTTTCGATTCGCTTTATACAGACACTAGAAAATGGTTGCAAAACGGTTGGGTGGACTACATTGCCCCACAGTTGTATTGGTCTATAGGTTTTGCTCCTGCTGCTTATGAAGTCTTAGCCAATTGGTGGGCAGACAATGCCTTTAACAGGCACATTCTTATAGGTCAGGCCGCCTATAAGGTCAACAACAATTACGATTCGGCCTGGTACAACCCAAGCGAAATACCCAACCAAATTAGATTGAACCGAAGCCTGGGCAAAAAAATTAAAGGCAGTATTTACTTTAGCGCAAAGCAAGTGATTAAGAACCCAAACCACCTTGCCGATAGCTTGAAAACACATTTTTATAAAGAGAAAGCACTGCCACCTGTGCTTTCTTGGAAACCACAGCAAAAATCTGTTCAACCAAACAATTTAAAAATAAAAGAAAAAGGCGGTAAACTGATGTTGAAATGGAAGCAGCCGCAAACACCTATTGGCCTTACAGAACCTGCATATTATGCCATTTGCATTAAGCAAGAAAAACAATATAAAATAATAAAGGTGCTTGAGGCAAAAAAGAAAAAAGCATTTATTGATCTGACTTTTAAAGAACAACCTATTGAGGTAATTGGCCTTAATAAGCATTTTAATTGATACTGGCCTGCAAAGAGTGATTTTTTTCAGCAATGGCATTGATGAACTCCACAACTACCAAGGGTTGTAGTTTGTCATTGATATCGATGTTTCTCGTGGTTACAAAATCTTCTAGTGTCTTGCCCATTCTGTTTTTTAAAACAGGGAAAACAGAGACAGAAAACTCTTTTAAAGTAATGAGCTTGCCATTGTAAAAAATGAAATAAGAAAACTTTTCATCGTGTTGTTTTACCCTTCTTTCAAAGGGTACTTCTGCCAATTTTCTGTAATCTACGTTTTGATTTACTTTTCGTAAAATATCCATATGGCCTACTTTTATGAGCTCATAAAAATAGAAGCCCGTTCCGGAGATTTTGCTGTTCTTGGGCGAATGTTGCAATGTCACAAAAGTTCTTGGTTGGCTCAATAGCTCATCATAAAAATAAAGTGATGCTATGCTAAAAGGAGAATAAGTATCAACCGTACCATTCTCATTGTACATTCTAACTAGATCTGTTTCATAATCTAAGCTAAGCGCGCCCTCTCTTCTTTCACCATTTTTAAACTCTATTTCGCCTTTACAAATATATGGCTTAGGAGCACTCCACAGAAAATTAAGACAGGTAAAAAAAATAACTGAAGTTAAAAGAAATCGATTCATAATGGGTGGATACATTTAATTTGGGTAGTCATTTTACGTCAAATGCATACCATTTTTTCTTTAAGAAAAGGCGTTCATTTGCTCGTTTAGTAGCTTTTTACCATAGGCTGCTCATATTTTTTGGCAATGGAGAAATACTTATTTTACATTGAATGATTGGGCAACTTGTACATTATCGTAAGTTGCATCGATGAGAGAGTTGTAAAAATCGATGATCAAAATGGCATGTATGCCGTGGTCTACACTAAGCACATTTTCATCGATAAAGGCATCGATTTGCGAGGGAAAGGCTTCTTTTAGTTTGGGTAAAAGCTTTGTGGGAAATTGTTTTAAAGGAATGAAAGAACCTTCTTGAAAAAAGAAATAATCGAAAGAAGCGTGGTACCTGGTAAAGTTCTGATTATCGTGCTGCCTAATAAAATCTAAGTTGATATTTTTTTTCTCTTTTCTAAATACAGCTATCTCACCATCCATTATAAGTTCAAAAAACACTTCATTTTTATAATTGTCATCCGTTTTGAAAGGAAGCGCAATATAGCGCCTTGGCACTTGCATCAACTCATCAAAATATTCAAAGTAGCTTACTTGCGCAGCGGAAAAAGCCTTAGTTATGCCCTCTTCGTTTTTATGCAGAATTACACCGTGTTTGTAGTTGTAACTCACCACACCGCTTATCTCTCTGTTATCCTCTAGAATGATTCTGCCTTCAGACCAATTGATTTTATCTTTTGCCAACAAGGATAAGCTTGATACCAAAACGATGATAGTACAGCATAAAACTTTCATAGGATTCATGGATTTTTTTGATAGTATTTACCATAACTACTCTGAATCCGTTAACACATGTTAATTGCTCAAAAAGTATGATGTAATTTTCAAAATACTTTTTGAGCAAACTGCTCGATAAAGTTCAATTATTACTGATAACTTATAAGAGAAAAAGGGCTATAAAAGGTAAGAACAGAGCAAACAAAAGGGTAAATTGCTCAAAAAATAAGAATTGAATGCTTTTATAATCGATGCCATCTTAGATACTGATGCAATTATTCTATAAAGCTGCACTTAAAAAATAGGTGTAATAATTCTATCATTTAAATAAGTAAGGTCCTTTAATACTCTATAGTAAGTGCTAATGCATTTTATTCGTCTTTATTCAACTCTCAAGTATTTATTACGCCTTCCTACTATTTCTATCTTCATCTAAAATCCAAGAAAAGATCTCAAGCGACTCTTTCAGGCGACTCTTTCAGGCGACCCTTTCAGGCGACCCTTTCAAGCGACCCTTTAAGTAAGGGCTAATAGCACTCATAATACAATTTCATTTTTGGTAACAACTGAGGTCTTAAAGGGAACCTCACCCAAATTGTACCTCATATTAGCAAAACCAAAGCCATGTAAGTTATTTATCGCATCATTTAAATTTAAAGCAAAGTTTTAAAATATTATTTTGAAAAACAATCAAATATCAAATTATTATACGGTATAATAGCAATTTATTGATTTTTATAGAAAAACATCTAACAAAGGTAAGGATGTAATTAATTAAAGAATAGTTAATTCTTTACTACCAAGTTGCTGTATTTACGTATAAACTAAGTACATCAAGCATCCTAAAATTATGCACCATAAACTATCGACAAGATTTTTATCTATTATAGTTTTTATTTTTATCACTTCCTTTAGAAGTGTATTGGCCCAATATCAAGTCGAGCCTAATAAATACTATCAAGCATCTAAATATATTTCCTTGTATTTTGCTAGTTCAGAAAAATACGATACTGAGCTAAAAGCGTATTATCAACACAGATATTTTGAACCCTCTTGGCTCAAAACCAATGGTAGGCTTAATGGCAATGCGATAGAACTCATCAATTACCTGCAGCAGCATGAGTACGCCGAAGTATTGCTCAAGCCCTCTTTTATAGAATTGATAGAAAATTATCATAAAAGAATAGAAACGAAAGATAATTTACTATACAGCACACTAGGTACTTTGGACATAAGCCTTTCTAATATGTTTTTGCAAGTGGCCAGAATTAACCTTTACGGCTTAATTAACCCTGAAGACTTAGAAAAAGACACATGGCACTTGTCAAAAAGAGACACCAACCTTTTGGCAATAATGGAAAAAACCGCCTTTACGGGTAAAATAAGCACCAATTTGGATAACCTACTACCTAAAAATACGCAATACCATGAGCTAAAAAAACATCTAGCGAGATATAAGTTCATTAAAAAACATGGAGGGTGGCCTCATATACCAGAGGAAATTTTGGAGGTAGAACTAGGCGATACGAGTAATGTAGTGGAAATATTAAAAGAACGGTTGATAATAAGCGGCGATATGGATGCCATTGACTTTCACGGACTGGTCTATGATGAAGCTGTGGAAAATGGTGTAAAGCATTTTCAATACAGGCATGGCCTAAATGAAGATGGCGTGGTAGGCAAAAACACTTTATTCAACTTAAACATTAGTATCGAAGAAAGAATACAGCAAATACTGCTTAACATCGAAAAGCTGAAGTGGCTACCTGAAAATAAAGACGAAAAATACTTGTGGGTAAACATACCTTCTTATAAGCTTAAATTCTTCGATAGAAACAAAGTGATTGAAAGCCAGAGAGTGGTAGTAGGCTCGCCTAAAACACCTACACCAATTTTTAAAAGCCAAATTTCTAATGTGGTATTTAATCCATATTGGAATGTACCTTACAGTATAGCCAAAGGGGAAATTGCACCCAAGGTTAGTGAAAACACTGCCTATTTGCTGGAGAAAAACTATGAGGTACTCAATGGATGGCAAGATTCTAAAGTAGTAGATTCTACGAATCAGGTAGATTGGAGCAACCCTGCTGTGCATAGCGTATACCGCATTAGACAAAAGCCCGGACCAAGTAATGCGCTCGGTGTAGTTAAGTTTAACATGCCAAACAAATGGAGTATTTACTTGCACGATACCCCCTCAAAAAATACATTCTTGAGAGATAAGCGCGCTTACAGTCATGGTTGCATTCGCCTACAGCAACCAGTGCAATTGGCTTACAAGGTTTTAGGTATCAGTAATGAAGCGGAGAAGAAGGAAAAAATTGATGAGATCATCAGAAAGAGATCTACCGAAACTATTTTAATTTCAGACAGAATACCTGTAAATATCATTTACTATACAGCTGAAATTGACGAACAGGGCAAGCTCATGCTTTATGAAGATGTTTATGGATTAGACAGAAAATTAAACGAAAAACTGGTCTCAATTTTAATTTAAAAAAAGGACTGCCCTACGGCAGTCCTTCTTTATTATTTTTCGAATGGGATGCTTGAGCAAATTTTTGTACCCATTGGTGTTTTTTATCATATAAACCTCCATAGTAACAGGCTATGTGAGTCCAAGCAGGATTAAGAATGTTTGCGCGATGCATGTGTCCTTTCATGCCGGCATCTATCAATAAGGCGACAACAACTTTACGAGGCGTGTTTTCCCCTTCTAAACCATATAGATTTTCGCTACCAGTTTTCATTTCTTCTGCAAAAAGCCTAATTCTTTCTTCAGGCCATAGGCCGTCGGCTCCTTGGTGGCTATGTTCCCAATTTTTGGCTTCCAAATCTTTACTATGCTTACTTGCAGCTTCGTAGATACCCTTATGTGGTCTTAAAATGCCAATAGGACGCATTAATTTCAACTGCCTTGCGAGTTTGCTCAATGCCTTGAGGTTTTCTTCATATTCATTGTACCATACGGTATCAAGCACCACAGCAATTTTGCCTTCATTATTTTGCCTGTAATGTTTTCTTACAGTAAAAGATGTTGGTTCTCCTCCATAATCCTTATAATCTTTTCTTGCTTGTTCTAGATATGGTTCTATTACTTTGAGGTACTGCCGAGGATAGGCCCTTACAAAATTGATTTCTTTGATCATTTCTCTTTCCGATCTTCTTAAAAAAAAGCTATCCGTAGCGGTATCTAGTCTTTTAAAATCAGGTTGGGCGAGAAGAGGTAAGTATAACAAAAATGTAGCAGAGTAAAGGATAAATCGCATAATAAGTTTAGTTTGTTAAAGCTTAATTATTTAATGGTTAAAATTCTTTTAATATTGCGGGTAAGTGACTTTTTTGGGTTATCTGCTTTTTTGATGCAGGGAGACAAAATTTCAGGGTTTTATTTCTTACTGTAATAAATAAAAGAAGACATTCTTGTAGTAAAGTATATTTGGCTAAAGGCACAAATTTTATCCTATCCGGGATTTTAAAATACTATGAAAAACATAATATTTTTACTCATGTTTTTTCTGGCATTCCAAAGCTATATTTTTGCACAAGAAAATAAATGGAATGGCTATAAAACGGATACCTTCGAAGTAAATGGTAAGCAAGGCAAAATTGTGTTGCCAAAAGAAGCCAATAAAGAAAAAAGTTGGATATGGAGGGCCAGGTTTTGGGGCCACGAACCACAAGTCGACATAGCACTGCTCAAGAAAGGCTTCCACCTGGTTTATGTAGATGTAAGCAATCTTTTTGGCAACCAAGAGGCTGTAGACATTTGGAATAAAACTTATCAATATGTGACCGACAACTATCAACTAAACCCCAAAGTAGTATTGGAAGGCATGAGTCGAGGTGGGCTTATTATTTACAATTGGACTGCCAATAACACAGACAAAGTTGCCTGCATTTATGCAGATGCTCCTGTTTGCGATATAAAAAGTTGGCCCGGAGGCTTGGGAAAAGGTACTGGTTCTAAAATAGATTGGGAAAATTGCCTCAAGGCTTACGGATTGAGCGATAAGAATGTAAAAAAATTTAAAGGTAATCCTATAAACCATGCTACTAAAATTGCCAAGGCCAATATTCCCGTTATACATGTATGCGGTGAGGCAGATAATGTGGTGCCTATACAAGAAAATACCTTGGTTTTTAAAGAAAACTATGAAAAGGCTGGTGGAAAAATGAAGCTAATCATAAAAGAGGGAGTCGGGCATCATCCTCATTGTCTAGAAGATCCTACTCCTATTGTAGATTTCATTCTTGAAAACGTAAATTAGGGCAAGTCGTATCCAAATTCTTCGGCAGTTTTTTTTATCATAGGCAATACCATATCCACTTCCTTTTTTGTAAGGTTTTCTTTCCATCTACCCACTTTTACCTTATGGTCTTTTGTTGAATAAGGTCTTGAGGTTTCAGCTTCAATAAAGTGTTTATTATTCGTATTCTGCACTCTTTTTGCCCAAGTGCTCAAAGCTTTTCGATTTGTTTCTATATCGATTCCTAATTCTTTAGTCAAATCAAGTGCAAATTGGTAAGGATCAGCCAACATATCCTCAAACCAAGTTATCTTTACCAAATCTCTCACTTTTGAGTAACCTACAGTATTGATGTAATTCCAATGATGCGCACATTGCTTTACCAAGGGTTGCGACAACCACTGCTGCCAATCTTTGGGTTGTGGATGGTGCCCCCAATTTTTAGAAATGCCAACCTTTAGAGAAGCAATGGCATCAAGCGGATGCCTAACCTGCCAAAAAATTTGGTGTGGTTTTGCAAAATGTTCCATCAAAACCGATAATGGAAAAGACAAGCCTGCATCAGGTTTTAATCCAGCGTCTTCTCTAGGTACTTTTACGGCCAATAGCTTATTGTAATCCCACTTGATCAACTCCTTAAAAGGGGGCTCACTGTGGTAAGTGTATGCGTCGAGATGTTGGAATAATTCCCCAAAGATGGAAGTGCCACTTCTGCCACAACCCAATATCAGAACATGTTGCATTTTACTCTTCAACTTTAAAATGAAGCTTTTCAAAGTTAAGTAACAAGAAATGTGATACATCACAAAGCTGATGCTTTATTTAAAATCTTTACTGATTGTTCTATGTATTTCGGTAAAATATTGAATACCTCTGCATTTGCCTCATATAATTCGAGGCATCTAGACTTTAAGCCAAAACTCATTAGAATATGGTCTTTGTCTTCTAAAAATGCGCCATTTAGAAATATGAGCCTTACAGAGTTTTTTACTACCTTAACCACAAATAACTCTTCGGTCTTAATACTAAATATTAAGTTATTCCTTGCTATTGACTCGTAGATTTCTGGATGGGCATTCAATAATATTTTTCTTACTTGCAGAATAGGCATCCTGTAAGTAGAATCTAATTTTTGCAAAAAGGAGTTCACTTCCACATGTTCAGAAAAATGCATGATTTAATAATTAATTTGACAAAAAAAGCTATGCAGTTGTAGTTACTATGTGGTTGTGATAATTAAATATAGAGTAGCTAATCTGTAAAATCAATCAATCTTGTTCATAAAAATCTTTCAATGGAGACCTACAGATAGTTTTTTTCTATCAAGTATTTTAAATTCTAGAATGAAATTTAATTGTATTGCGATTTTTAACATGAGTCTTAGGCATTTCTCTACTTATAGAATATGCCAAAAGTCTACTGTTTGAATGAAATTCAAGAACATCAGATTCATGTTCCTTTTTATACGAGAAGTTTTAAGAATGGTAATGTCTGATTAAGTACGTTTACTTGCCAAGTGCACTAAAAAGCAGTAAACAATTAAATTTTCCTGACTTTCTAGCAATCAGTACAGAAAAATAATACCGGCTTGGCAGTTTAAGCTAAATACCAGTTTTTTACTCAAAACAGCTTTGAGTCTTTATTTATGCGAACGTAGTTTGCTCAATCACCCAAATAAAACACCAATTTTATACCTACAGCCGGTTGGTTAAAACCCATATCTATAATACTGGGCCTTAACTTAGCAGAAATGTCTTCATTGATATTGAATCTGCTCAAATGGGCATCAACTACAGCATCGGCAACGGTTAAGCCGTACCACGCAAAGGTGAGTATGATATTAAAATCTCGGTCTCTTCTGTACCTGTCCCGGCCTCTTCGCAATTGGTCTACTGTACCGTTGGCCACTCGTATGTCTGTAGGGTTAGTATCGTCATCATCATCTGCTTTTAGGGCAAGTGCATCCCTAAAAAGCTCATAACGCACATTATTAAAGTCAATGAGCGAAGCAAATACCACAAAGCCTCCATAAGCCAAAGGCACTTTCCAGTATTTTTTATTGTAAACTTGGCCTAAACCTGGTATGGCAGCAGCAAAGAGTGCGGCTCTTGTAGGTGGGTTCAGTTCTTTTTTTTTATCTAAAACGGGAACTTTGGCAGTATCCATTACTTCAAAAGAGGCCTGTCCTCTTTCAAACTCGATAGGCCTTTTCTGATTTTTTACAGTATCTTGCTTATTCTCATCTTGTGCCGAAACCTGCCCTAACGATAAACAGAAAAAGCAGAAAAGATAAATCGTACATAATACTTGCTGCGAGATAAATCGCTGCTGCTTGGCCTTCTCTTTTTCCATAAGTCTAATTGAAACCCAAATTTACATGCCCAATATCTCAAGAATTCTATTAAGGTCGTCTACCGAATGAAAAGGTATCTTGATTTCTCCCTTATCCTTGCCCTTGGTATTGATCTGTATTTTTGTACTAAATTGTGAAGATAGTTTGGACTGAAGCTGTTTTACCTCTCGTTCAAATTCAGAAGTATCTTGACTATTTGAGGCAGTATTTGTTTTTACACCTTGTTTTTTTAGTTCTCTTACCAAAGCCTCCACTTTTCTAACCGACAGAGAATCATTGATAATTTTCTTTAAAACGAAAAGCTGTTGATCTACTGTTTCTAAATTTATGAGCTCTTTGGCATGGCCCATACTTATTTCGCTATCGCGTAAGGCGGCCTTTACGTCATCAGGCAACCTAAGCAATCTAATGTAGTTGGTAACGGTTGCTCTCTTCTTTCCTACTCTTTCGCCCAATTCTTCTTGTTTTAGATTGAACTCAGAGATCAGCCTTTGGTAACTGTTCGCAATCTCTATAGGGTTGAGGTTTTCGCGCTGTATGTTCTCTATCAGCGCCATTTCGTGCATTTGCTGATCGTTAGCGGTACGTACATAAGCAGGAATATCTTCTAAACCAGCTTTTTTTGATGCCTGCCAACGTCGCTCCCCCGAAATGATTTGGTATTCAGTTTCGGATAATTTCCTGACTGTTATGGGTTGAATTATGCCGTGGGTTTTTATGGAGTCGGCGAGTTCTTGTAAAGACTCTTCGTCGAAATCTTGCCTTGGCTGAAAAGGATTTGTTTCAATCTGATTGACAGGTACTTTAAAAATATCAGCTGCTCCCGTTTTTTTAGGTGCTTCCTCTTTTGAGGTGGCATCAGAAAGCAAAGAACCCAACCCACGACCTAACGATTGCCTTTTTTTTAATGTTTTTTTCTGATCAGCCATGCCTGTATTTTATCTAGTTTAAAAAATATTATTTGCTAATTTTGTTTTTTTCTAAGATTTCCTGTGCCAAGTTAACATAGCTAACAGTACCCTTGCTTTCTGCATCATGTGCTATGGTAGGTACCCCGAAACTAGGCGCTTCGCTCAATTTTATATTCCTCGGAATAATTGTTTTAAAGGCCAAGTCTTGGAAATGTTTGTTCACATCCTCTACTACCAGATTAGAGAGCCTAAGCCTAACATCAAACATAGTGAGCAATATACCCTCTATAACTAATTTTGTGTTCAATCTAGACTGTATAATTTTAATTGTAGAAAGCAGTTTGCCCAAACCTTCTAAGGCATAGTATTCACACTGCACAGGAATGATCACTGAGTCTGCAGCGGTTAAAGAATTTACCGTAATTAGACCTAGGGAAGGTGAGCAATCAATAATGATGAAATCATATTTATCTTTGATTGGTTCCAATGCGTTACGCATACGCTGCTCCCTGTTATCGATATCGATCATCTCTACTTCTGCCCCAACCAGGTCTATATGTGAGGGAATGATGTCTAAATAATCGAACTCCGATGCCATGATCACGTTCTCAGCGGGCGTACCATCTACCATAGAATTATATATGGTGGTTCTTTCTTGCTTTGGATCTATGCCCAATCCAGAAGTAGAGTTGGCCTGCGGATCCGCATCTACGATCAAAGAATTATATTCTAGAGCAGCAAAGCTAGCTGCGAGGTTTACAGCTGTAGTCGTTTTTCCGACTCCTCCCTTTTGATTGGCTACAGCAATGATTTTTCCCATAAATGAAAATGAATAATAATTTGAAGTTTGGTTTATAGACCTCTATAGTGATGACCTAGAGCCATATTTACTGTAAAAGATTTAAGAAGTGCCCCATTGCCTTTTATCAAAAATGGAACAATGTAGGCAAAAACACTAAGATAAAGTCTTCACATACTCACTAAGCACACCTCACAACCGTTTATTTCATTGCCAATGAGGCTTACAAAGTATCGGCAAATATAACCGAATATACTATAAATACTAAAGATATGTTGAGACAAATTGCCCTACTATTGATCAGCTTGACCCTCTTGTTGAGTTGTGTAGTAAGTAGCGACGTAGAAGAGGACGAACAGCAAAAAAAATTAAAAGTTTTTAGATACAACCAACACGAAGGCCTTAACTCGTTAGATCCATCAAAAGCTAAAAATCAAGCAAATATTTGGGTAGCCTCACAGCTTTACAATGGCCTTTTCGAATTTACAGAAGATCTTTCGGTACATCCATGCATAGCACAATCTTGGGAGGTAAGCGATAATGGAAAGTTATACAAAATAACCATTAGAGACGATGTTTACTTTCATGACAACCCCGTTTTTGAAAAAGGAATTGGCAGAAGGGTAACCGCCCATGATTTTGAATACAGCTTTAAAAGAATCTTAAATTATGAAAACGGCAGTAGCGGCAGCTGGATCTTTAGCGACAAACTAGAAAGAGACGATAAAGGTAATTATACTGCAGAAAGCATCAAAGCTTTGGATAATGCTACCTTGCAAATCAAATTGAAAAAACCCATACATACTTTCTTGCAGATTTTAGCCATGCCCTATGCGTTTGTAGTACCCAAAGAAGCCGTAGAGTTCTATGGAGAAGATTTCGGCAGAAACCCTGTAGGTACAGGTCCCTTTATATTAAATCCTGAAGAATGGGACCAAGGCACAAATCTAATTCTACGTAAAAACCCAAATTATTGGAGAAAAGATAACAACCTTACAGAATTACCTAAATTAGATGTGGTAGAGGTATCTTTTATTGCAGACAAAACTCAAGAGTATCTTACCTTTTTGCAGGGAAAACTAGACTTTATTTCAGGGGTAGACGGCAATACCATTGAGCACATTTTAGAAAAAGACGGCAGCGTAAAGGCCAATATACTAGAAAGGTATAAAGTACAAAAAATGCCCTATCTTAATACAGAATACCTTGGTTTTCAATTAGATGCGAATAAATATAAGGATAAAAACCATCCACTTTTAGATGTAAGAGTAAGAAAAGCATTGAGCCATGCCATTGATAGAAAAGAATTGGTTTCGTTTTTAAGAAACAACCTAGGTATTGCAGGCACAGAAGGTTTTGTGCCCTATGCCCTGCCCGCTCATCACAAAGGTTCGGTAAGAGGTTATGATTTTGACCCAGAAACAGCTAGGCAGCTATTGGCAGAAGCTGGTTTTCCTGAGGGAAAGGACTTTCCAGAAATAACGCTGTACACCAATCCGGTTTACAGCCTTATGATCGAATATCTACAAAGACAGTGGAAAAAGATACTAAACATTGATATTGAAATAGAGCTCAATACTTTTACCAAACACCAAGAAATGGTAGACGAAGGAAAAGCACTCTTTTTTAGAGGTGCTTGGTTGGGAGATTATCCCAATGAAGAAAACTACCTAACCTGCTTTTATACACCACATTTTTCTCCTGCTGGGCCAAATAAAACCCATTATAGCAATAAAGAATTTGATCAATTATTTGAACAAGCCCAACAAGAACAAAACTCTTGGAAGAGGTATGAGCTTTTTCATCAGATGGAACAATTGGTATTGGATGATTGTGCCGTTATCGTGCTTTTTTACGATGAAGTACTTAGAGTCATGCAAAAACGGGTAGTCGATCTTGAGCCCAACTCTATGAACTACTTGAGATTAGAAAGGGTAGATTTCAACAAAAACGTACTAGATTCTCCGGTAGCTGAGAAATAAAAAGCTTCCAACATTTAACCAAAAAAGCCCGTGAGTTTATAAATTCATGGGCTTTTTTTTCTTCGGTAATAACAATTCTTACATCAAAACTTTATGTGTATTAAAATCAAAAAATATGGGCTTTGACCCTTATTTCTTGATTTAAATATTTCGTAAATCCTATGTAGCTCTACATGGGCACTTCCTGTTTAATAAAAATAAAGCACTTGTTAATTATATTTAACCAAGAGTGAGATGTAATATAAAATCGCGTATTTTCGAGTTTGAAATACAAAAGGAAAGAAAATTTACAAATATGATGTTTTTCTTACATGTATTTCGATTGAAACTAACACATACAATCGATTACTTAAAGAATTCAATTAAATTTTATCTAATACTAAAAAATCTTGAAATGACTAAAACGCTTGCAAAGCTATATTTCACCCTATTCACGGTATTAGTAGCACAATCGCTCTTTGCACAGAACACCTTTACTGAAAAGGCCGGCAGCTATAACATAAATTTAGACGGCCTTAAAGATGGAGGTTTCTCTTTCGGTTATCTCAATAATGATGATCATCTAGATTTAATCGTAAATACCAATCAGGATTCTGTTACTCATAGAACGAGAATATACTTTTTCAACCCAGCTACCAATTCATTCGACGACGTTACCGAAGACAAATGTGCAGGATGTATTGCAGATGGTTTACCGGGTGGTAATGTAATGGAGAGGTCCATGGTCATTGCTGATTTCAATTTAGATGGCAATAACGATTTTGTTAGAAACTCGGCCAACAGAATTGAAATTTATTTTAACAATGGATTAAGTAATGGTTTTTCTTTTGGGCAACTTCCAGCTCAAACTCCTAATTTTGTGCTTTACACTGAAGATTTAAGAGATGCGAATCCTCCTTTTGGCATTCCCGGTGGAATGAACACAGAAGGTATTGGTGTGTTGGACTACGATAATGATGGCGATTTAGACCTATTTGTAGAGAACCACAACTGGGCAATGGAGATTTATCGCAACAAGGGCTTTGGTACAGGTCAATTTGAATATGTACCTCCCACAGAGACTGGATTACCTGCAGGCGGTCTAAATCCGGGAGATGGTGATTATGCCTCAGTTACAGATTTTAACGACGATGGGTTCATTGATGTAATCGCTCGAAAAAACGAGTTTATCCCCTATGATTTTGCCGTAAACAACCCCCTATCTCCAGGTACATTTGTAGATGGCGTAGATATTCAAAATGCTGATAATGATAATAAAGGTGCAGTTTCCTTGTATGACTTTGACAACGACGGTGACTTCGATTTACTTTGGACATCAGCAGACTCGACAGTGATTTACAGAAAAGACAAAGTTGGTTTTACATCACTTACCTCTCTAACAACAGGAATAGCAACAGATATAGGCAATCAAATTGATGGTTCTGCTTGTGGCGACATCGACAATGATGGCGATATCGACATATTCTTAGCCAATGATAGTGGCCCTTCTTTCCTATTTATTAACCAATTGAATGACCCCGAGTTAGGCCCTAATACCGGCAGTCCCTTTCAATTTGCGTTGGACAATAGAGGCATTAATCTAAATGCAGATGGAGAAGGAAGTGTATTTGTGGATTTTGATGATGACGGCGACCTAGACCTATATGTTAACATCAACGATGGCCCCAACCAATATTGGGAAAACAACTTGAACAATAGTGATTTTCTGAATGTAAAAATATTAGAAAACAGAGATGCCAATGGCAACTTTTTGGGTATAGAACGCTTGGCTTTAGGAGCTACTGCAAAACTTAAAAATTGCTGTGGCAATGTATTAAGTGGTGTTAGAGAAGTTAACGGCGGCAACGGTCACGGTACCCAAGACCCCTCAATCATACATTTTGGTTTATCAGGTGGCGTAGAGTCGGAGTATATCTTAGAAGTACGTTT
>CAKZMZ010000537.1 GCA_937129345.1 uncultured Thalassovita sp.
TGAAAAGGAATTGGCCACAGCCTGTGGCAAAGCCCGGGGGTGTGGTGCCCAAGTAAGTACAATCTTAGGCTTTTCTGTTTGTTTCTTGGTTTGGATGGTCACCAAATCGGTAAGCGATTGTAAGGGATGCCTAATGGCAGATTCTAAACTTATTACAGGTACACCAGCATATTTCTTAAACTGATTTAAAATGTTATCGGCATAATCTGCTTCCCTATCTTTAAGTCCAGGAAAAGAACGGATGCCGATTATATTAAAATAACTCCCAATAACTGCCGCGGCTTCTTTTACATGCTCTGCTTTATTGCCATCCATCACTACACCATTTGCAAACTCCAATTGCCAACCTTCACTGCCAAAATTCATCACTATGGCTTGCATACCTAGATTTTGAGCAGCAATTTGAGTACTTAATCTTGTACGCAAGCTGGGATTCAAAAAAATAATGCCCATGGTTTTACCCTCGCCAAGGTGTTGGTTAGACAATGGTAAACCTTTAAAGGTAATGGCTTGGCTTATGAGTCGGTTTAAATCTTTAACATCGTGCACTGAGGTGAAATGTTTCATTGTCTGCTTACAAGATTTAAAATGTTGAAGTAATAATTTATTTAGCAATTTTTTGCAGAGCAATATTCAATTTATCTAAAAAGAAATCCACTTCTTTTTTCTTAATACTAAGCGGTGGAAGTAATCTCAACACATTGGTGTTACTGGCTGAACCTGTAAAAACTCCATATTCTTTTAGCAAAGCATTCCTCAACTCTTTTATGGAAAAGTCAAATTCAATTCCCAACATCAGGCCCCTACCTCTTACTTCTTTTACATGAGGCATGCTTTTTATTGCCTCGATCAATGCTGCGCCTTTTTCCTTGGCATTGCTCATTAAATTTTCTTGCCGCATTACTTCTGCAACTGCTAGAGCAGCCGCACAAGCTAAGTGATTGCCCCCAAAAGTGCTACCCAACATGCCGTACCAAGGTTTTATGTGCGGAGCTATGGCAACAGCCCCTATCGGGAAACCATTACCGATGCCTTTAGCCATAGTGTAAACATCCGCCTTTATTTGGTAAAAATCATGAGCAAAATAATCGCCACTCCTGCCGCAGCCACATTGTACCGAGTCAGCAATAAAAAGTGCTCCATGCTCATCGCACAGCTTTCTTATAAGTTGCATAAATGATTTAGAAGGCTCGTAAATACCTCCTATACCTTGTATGCCTTCGATAATTACGGCTGCAATTTCTTCTTTATCAAAAGTTTCTCGTAACGCCTTTTCGTCGTTTAAGGGAAGGATAATGGCATTTTCAGTTTCATTAATCGGGGCTATTATTTTTGTATTGTCAGTAACGGCTACTGCCAGAGAAGTTCTTCCATGAAAACCTTTGGTAAAGGAAATGACCTTTTTCTTTTTTGTATGGAAGGATGCGAGCTTTAAGGCGTTTTCATTGGCCTCTGCCCCTGAGTTACACAAAAAGAGTTGATAATCTGGAATGTCGGCCAAATCACCTAGCTTCTCTGCTAGTTCACTTTGCAAAGGATTGATGATTGCATTAGAATAAAAGACCATTTTTTGCATTTGCCTATGCAGTCGCTGCAAAAAATGCGGATGGCTATGACCTATAGAAATAACAGCATGCCCACCGTAGAAATCTAAGTATTTTTTGCCTTTGCTATCCCAAATCCAAGTACCTTCTCCTCTTTGCGGTTGTATGTCATATACTGGATAAACATCAAAAATTTTCATTACAAAAAAAGTAAAAAGCTAGAAAGCGGCTGCCTTAAATTTGAGTCCCAAAGTATCATCTAAGCCAAAAGCAATGTTCATGTTATGCACTGCCTGCCCCGAAGCTCCTTTGAGCAAATTATCTATGATCACCACTGTAAAAATGTATTCGCCTTGTTTTTGCAAATAGAGAATGCCCTTATTGGTATTGACTACTTGCTTTAAATCAGGATTAGAATCAGAAAGTACCACAAAAGGATTTCGCTTGTAATAGCTCTCATAAATGGACTTTACCTCCTCAAAAGGAATGGTACATTTGGTGTACATTGAGCAAAGTATACCTCTAGTAAAGTTACCACGCATAGGTATAAATATCAGTTCTTGTTCAAACTTTGGCTGCAATTGTAATATGCTCTGTTTAACCTCTGCTAAGTGCTGATGCTCAAAAGCTTTGTACACAGAAACATTGTTGTTGCGCCAGCTAAAGTGAGTAGTAGCCATAGGTTTTTGTCCTGCACCAGTAGATCCTGTGATGCCCTGTATGTGTACTGTATCTTGCAATAGGCCGTAGCTGGCCAAAGGCAATAAGCCCAATTGCATGCAAGTAGCAAAACACCCTGGATTGGCTATGCGCTCAGATACTTTAATGTAATGCTTGTTGAGTTCAGGCAGCCCATAAATAAAATCGTGGCCTTCTGATTTTAGCCTGAAATCTTGACTTAAATCTATGATTTTAAGCTTGCCGGGAACAGCATTTTCACGTAAGAACTTTTCAGATTGCCCATGACCCATACAAAGAAACAAAGCATCGATTCTTAAAGAAAGCTCATCCGTGAAAACCAAATCTGTTTCGCCAAGTAAATCTGTATGTACATTGCTTACAGGCTGCCCTGCATGGCTCTTACTATGCACAAATGATGTATTGACCTCAGGATGGTTCAATAAAATTCTCAGAAGTTCACCAGCTGTATAGCCTGCTCCACCAACAATACCAACTCTAATCATTTTTGCTTCCGTTAACCTGATGATAAATCCTTATCTGATTGCCCAATATTTTAGTAAAGCCTTTTACATCTTCTCCTGACCAAGCAAGGTTCATCTCACCATAGCTGCCAAATTTTGCCGACATTAAGTCGTATTTAGATTCGATACCTGTGATCTCAAAGCGGTAAGGATAAAGCTTTACTTGTACTTCTCCGGTTACTGTCCTTTGGGTTTCTTCTAAAAATGTTTCGATATTGCGCATTACAGGATCTAAAAAGGCGGCTTCGTGTAACATCATACCGTACCAATTGCCCAATTGTTCTTTCCAATGTTGTTGCCACTTGGTGAGTACATGTTTTTCTAATAAATGGTGTGCTTTAATAATAATCAAAGGAGCGGCAGCTTCAAATCCCACCCTACCTTTAATGCCAATTATGGTATCGCCCACATGCACATCTCTACCCACGGCAAAATTGCCTGCTATTTTTTCTAAAGCGATGATGGCCTCCACAGCAGGCATCATTTTTCCATCTATACCTACCAATTCCCCCTTTTCAAAATGAAGTTTTAAGGATTCTCTTTCATTATCTTTTACTCGCAGTTTGGTAGGAAAAGCCTCGTCAGGTAAAACTCCGTTAGAAGTAAGGGTTTCTGCCCCGCCTACACTTGTGCCCCATAATCCTTTATTGATGGAATATTTCGCTTTTGACCAGTCTTTTTCAACGCCTTTTTCTTTTAAGTAGGCCACTTCTTGTTCTCTAGATAGTTGCTGATCTCTGATCGGGGTAATGATTTCTAGGTCAGGTGCCAATACTTGAAAAACCAAATCAAAGCGTACCTGATCATTTCCTGCCCCTGTGCTGCCATGTGCCACAGCGTCGGCTCCTATAGTTTTAGCATACTCAATGATTTCTAATGCCTGAAAAACACGCTCTGCACTTACCGACAGCGGATAAGTGTTGTTTTTGAGCACATTGCCGAAAATTAAATAGCGCACACATTCTTGATAGTACTTTTGAGTAGCCTCAATGGATTTATGCGAACTCACACCCAAACTCTGGGCACTGTGTGCTATTTGCTCTAATTCTTCTTTGTCGAAACCACCTGTGTTTACCACAGCAGTATGTACTTCAAACCCTATGTCTTCGGCAAGATATTTTACACAGTAAGAAGTATCCAACCCGCCACTAAAGGCTAAAACCACCTTCTTTTTCATGTTTGCTTAGTAATTGTTTTGAATAGCTAAATTAATGAAGATTCTTGTTTTGCTTTATCTAATAGCTTTTCCTTTTTAGACTTTCTTGAAAAAAGAAACTCCTTGAACTGATTCCACCTATCAGAAAAGCTTTTTCTCTCGGTTTTGGTCTTTTTGTTCTCTTTTTCGGGATCATAGATCATACCTGTACATAGACACAGCGTGCGATTGGTCCTGGTGAGGATATCGTAGTTTTTACAACTTTGGCAGCCTTTCCAAAAAGTCTCGTCTCTGGTAAGTTCTGAGAAAGTAACGGGCTTATACCCTAGCCCCGAATTGATTTTCATAACGGCCAAACTAGTGGTTATACCGAAGATTTTTGAGTCGGGATATTTTTTGCGAGAAAGCTCAAAAACTTTTTCCTTTATTTTTTTTGCCAAGCCGCTCTTTCTGTATTCAGGTAGCACAATTAAGCCAGAATTGGCCACATATTTTTCGTGATCCCAGGTTTCTATGTAGCAAAAACCGGCAAATTTACCATTATTGAGGGCAATGACTGCTTTGCCTCCACACATTTTATTTTTAATGTAATCGGGAGTTCTCTTCGCGATACCGGTGCCCCTCTCTTTGGCCGCTTGTGCCATGGCTTCTGTGATTTCTTGTGCATGCACAACATGTGCTTCAGAAGCGAATATAACTTCTACAGACATAACTGATGTGATTTTTAGAATGATAAAAATTGATAAATAGGTATACTTGGCCGAGTAGTGAAAGATACAACAAGGCTAACGCCTGAGAGGCTTTATAATGAGGGGATGATATAAATATTGAAAACCTATTACCATTTTTATAATTGATAACTTTACTCTTGTAAAAATAATTAATCTATAAGAAAAATCGCTAAAAATTTCATTTTAATTAATTTACTTGCCTTAGCGCAATCTTTTGTCTAATAAGGCATCTATTAAAAAACCATAGAAAATACCTTGTTTTTTGTTGAGTAAGGAGATTGCATTTTGCACGTAAAACATTTAACGTGGGAGGATAAAAGAAACTCAATTGTTCAACTTTACAAATTGTGACACTTAGTGAGTACTGTAGGTATATCTTACAAGAGTTACGCAAAATTCTCAAAAAATAGTTGAGAATTTACCCTGTGTACCAAGATGTCTTCACCACAAACCAAGGGTTTTTGTGATTTTTATAAAGTTTTTGCGTAACTTCTACTACGACATTGTTGATAGATACACAAGAAGTAGGTTCGCAAGAAAAATCTAAGCTAAATTTTTAGGTTCGCCGTAATTGATTTTTAATAAAAGAATGTTTAAAAACACTTAAAAAAGGAAATTTTTTACTAAAAAACATATATTTGAACAAAGTAAGATAATTAAACTGTTACTTATCAATCCACATCAAAGCTAGTTTTAACTTACCAACTTCTGACCAGTTCACTGAAATTATACCGATAATCCCTACTTAATAAGCTGATTGATAATATCTTAAATCATATCTAGTTATTTCAAAAACTAAATATAGATTTCAACAAAGTGCAGGTTCAACTTGCTTATTTTTTTATATTATAGTTTGAAATGGGCTATTTTTTAAAATGTGTATTAACTGTTATTGTTGGTAGTCTGCTTTCAATAAATGCTTTTGGCCAAATCAATGCAAAAGGCCAAAAAAAAGGCTTGAATCCGAATAGGGCACTATCTCAGTTTCAAATAAATGAATGGGCTAGCGATCAAGGGCTACCCACCCAAGGGGTTAACGGCATTGTACAAAACAATGAAGGCTACATACTTTTAACTACTTATGAGGGACTGTTCAAGTTTGATGGAATTGCATTTAAGAGCATATTGCCAAATGATACGGTAAAGAACTTTAGCATAAACTCCTTTAAAAGGATCTACAAGGCACCTTCCGGCACGCTTTGGATGGCAGCCAATGGCGGCGGTCTTGCTTCTTACAGTAAAAACGCCTGGAAGTTCTTCACCAAAAGACATGGCCTACCCAGTAATGTGGTCAATTGCTTTGTTAAAAGCGTAGAGAACGAACTTTGGGTGGGCACATCAGACGGTGTTGTTGTAAAAAAGGGAGACAATTTTGAACAGATTACAGTAAGTGCACATCTCAAAAACATTCCGATAAACGATATAATCTCTGACCTAAGTGGCAATCTTTGGTTTGCGACCTCTAAAGGGCTCATTAAAACAGATAGCAAAGGCCTATTTATAAAGAGCTTTACTACAAAGGATGGCCTTGGTAGCAATAATGTGCTTACCCTACACGCAGCCGCTAACAACGATATTTGGATAGGTACCGAAAAAGGTCTGCGCTTATTAAAAAGAGAAGTGATCGATGAGTCTAGCCAAGATAAAGGCATAGAAAAGGAATCTATAATGCTTTTGGGCGTTGCCGATATTTTGAGAGACAAAAGCGTTTATAAAATTTTTCAGGACCAGCGCAACAATGTTTGGATAGGTACCAACAGAGGGCTTTTCCGATACAATGACCAAAACATAGGAATTGAATCTATTGTAGACAACAGCAGTTTGCCATTGCACCAAGTAACCGATATTGCACAAGACAACCAAGGAAACATTTGGGTAGGAACCTATAGAAATGGCTTTTACCAAATCGTTCAAGGCAAGTTCATCACCTATTCTAAAGCACAAGGAATTACAGGAAAAACGGTTTACAGCGTGGTAGAAATCAAAAAAGATTCTTTTTTGATCGCTACCAATAATGGTGTTACACAATACAATCAAGAATGGAAGTTTAACCCACTTAAAATTAAAAATGAGCTATTTTTGGAAAACCAAGATGTTAGGGACATTTGCATAGACTCCAATAACAATATTTGGTTTGCAACCACTAATAAGCTCTACTTAGTTACTGCCGAACAAGAGATTAAATCTTTTTCAACAAAAGATGGATTACTCTCTAATTATGTGCGCATGGTGTACCAAGACAGCCAAGGCAATATTTGGATCGGAACCGACGAAGGGCTCAATAAATACAGTAACAACAGTTTTGAGTCAATTACCATTAAAGATGGACTTTCGAACAATAGAGTCCATTCGGTATTTGAAGACCGCGAAGGCGTAATTTGGGTTTGTACCGAAGATGGCCTTAACAAATATGCTAACGGTACATTTGAAAAATTTTATATTGAAGACGGATTGGCCGGTAACGTCATTTTTAAAATTTATGAAGATGAAGAAGGCGTGCTTTGGGTCGGTACCAATGGAGGTATTACCAGAATAAAAGAGGGTGAAATCAGCAGTATCAACAGTAAGGATGGGCTGCACATCAACTCAATCTTTGATATTTTAGAAGACAAGAAAGGTTTTTTCTGGATTCCTAATAATCAAGGTATTTACAGAATAGCCAAGGAACAGCTTAAACAAATAGCAAATGGGCAGCAGCTTACGCTCAATGCAGTTATGTACAAAAAAGGCGATGGCATGATGGTAAATGCATGTACTGCCAATGCAAGAAGCCTAATAACCTCTAGAGGAGAATATTGGATACCCACACCTGAAGGCGTTACGGTAATTCCTAAGCCCGAGGTGCCAGACATCAACAACATTCCACCTAAAATCATTATAGAATCAGTGCATCTTAATGGTGAGGAAATCCCATTTAAAGACCCTTTGGTCGTACCCGCAGGTGAGCACCAACTAAGAATAAAATTTACAGGGCTAGATTATCGCGCCCCTGAAAGAGTGAGTTTTTCTTATGCATTGGGCGATTTCATAAACATGACACCGCGCAATAGTAACAGAGAAGCTGTTTTTACCAACATCCCGCATGGAAGTTACACATTTAGCATAGTTGCATTTAATAGTGACAACGTTCAAAGCAGCCTTTCTTTCCAAATAATACAAGAGGCTAAGATTTACGAGAAAACGTGGTTCCGCTTTTTGCTATTGATTTTTTTGGTACTTGCAGTATGGGTAATAGTCAGGTCTTTTTTAAGCAGAGAAAAAAGAAAAAACAAGGTACTTGAAGAAAAAGTGAAAGCGAGAACACTTGAAATTGAAGATCAGAAAAAATTTATTGAAGAAAAGAAACGCGAGGTTGAAAATAAAAACCAATCACTTGAAGAAACCAACGAGAAGCTCATCAGAATTAATAAAGAAAAAAACCAATTGATCGGTATTGTTGCCCATGACCTTAAAAGTCCGTTGAACCATATAACCGGTTTGATCAATATCATCAAACTGTCAGATGACAACCTCAACGAAGAACAAAACCAGTACATCAAGCATATTTTAGATTCTACCCAAAGACTCAATGAAATGATTACGCACATTCTTGATGTAGAAGCGGTGGAGTCAGGCAACCTTAAAATAAATCCGAGCAATATTGAGCTTTTTGCAATCTTGGAGAGGATCATCGTTCACCACCATACCGATATTGAGCGCAAAAATATGGAGTTGGTTTTTGACCACAATGGTTTAAAGTTCCCTATTAGAGCGGATGAGAAAATAGTTACTCAAATTTTTGATAACCTTATTTCTAATGCCATAAAATTTACCCCTGTTGGCAAAAAGATTTTTGTAAGTATTGGGGAAACGAAGGGCGAAAACGTACGTGTAGAAATTAAAGATCAGGGCCCGGGAATTTCTGTAGCCGATATGCACAAACTATTTGGCAAATATCAAAAGCTATCGGCCAGACCTACCGGTGGCGAGAACTCTACAGGTTTGGGTTTATCAATTGTAAAAAAATATGTAGAGGCCTTGGGAGGTAAGGTTTGGTGCGAAAGTGAAATAGGTAAAGGCGCCAACTTTATTGTAGAGCTAAAAAAAATCTCTGATGAAAAATATACTATAAAAGAGGATTACCTTCTAGACAGGTGATCAATTATAGCTGAACACTAAATATGCTCGAAATTAACCATCTTTGATTTTCTTGAATCGATCAATCGGGACAATCCTGTTTAAGTACTGATACAGAAATCGATATTGACTTAAAGTATGAGAGCAATCGTTCTCGTAATTTTTAATTGCTTACAAAAGCTGCTTACATTTGCCATTCTTTACAAAGGTATTTTTGTTATCTATGAGATTTTTTTATTCTATCGTCCTCATTCTGTGTTTAAGTCGCGCACATGCCCAAAATTTTACCGAAAAAGAAGTTCGAATTAGTATTGAGCAATTAAAGCAGGAGCAACAACTCATTAAGCAAAACAATAATTTGAGCACCTCCAAAAAAGCCCTGCTCCTCTCCCGGTTTGGTTTACTTAAAGAAGCTGCAGCGCTTTTAGAAAATCAAACCGATAATAGCTTTGATTGGCTTCTCGCCAAAGCAGATGTTTACACGAAAATACATCAACCTAATAAAGCTCTAAAACTCATTAACCAAGCTTTAGAAGCACAGCCTGAGAGTAGAGATGCTCTAATTTTGAAGGGAAATATCTACTTAGCAATACTTGAGTTCAAAAAAGCCTCTCAAGTAGCTTTGGATCGACTCGCCATAGTAGATTTTGATGATAAGGCACTTGTAATTAAAGCAAAAGCCGAATTACACTTAGGCAACCTCTCACAGGCCAATAACTATGCAGAAAGAGCACTTTCAGTCAATAAAAACAATGCAGATGCTTGGTATACCAAGGCTTTGATAGAAGAAAAAAACCGTAAAGACGTGCTTAAAAGCTTAGAAAAATGCCTACAATTGAACCCTTACCACGAAGCTGCCCGGACTAAGTTGGCCGCTCTACTAATAAATGAAAATCAAAGCACCGCTCTTTTAAATTGCGAATTGGCGCTATTAAAAAGTCCTTATTTTGCGAAGGCACATGAATGGTTACTCCAGCATTATGTAAATAATTCAGACGCTACCAGTTTAGAGAAGATCAATAAAAATATCCTACTTAGTAAGCTAGACAAAGCGGTGGGCACCACAGATACACCAATTATTAACAAATTAAGGTACGCATTTCTATATGGTAACGTCAACCAAAATTTCATAGCAAAAGCACAAGAAATACATGCTGCCACACTTAAAGAGGCCTCTTTACATACTACACTTTTAGAGCTCATTTATGCAGCCAAGGCTTTAGACAGAATGGAAGTTCAAAATTTGAGCAAGTCCATTCAAGTTTCTGACAGTCAAGCAATTGGTACCGAGATGCTTTACAGTGAGGTTTTAGGGCTTGCCATACAAAGTTACCTCCCACTGCTTGAGCTGCTAAAACTAAGCGATGAATTACCGGAAATAGTTTTTATACCGACTAGCAAACAAGAAAAACCATTCTTTGATATTCTTAATGCAATAAGCAATCAAAATAGCCTGCTTGCTGAGTTTACCACACTTGTATATCAAAAGCAAATGCCTTTATCTTTTCAGAGAAAATACAGAAACTTAGCGGCCAAATGCCATAAAATTGAACAAGATTTTGAACGAGATATGCAGCAGATACTTTCTGCAAAATCTGCAAACGAGCAGTGCGATTCATTAAATGCTTACTTAAATGGGTTAATTGATATTTTGCAAGGCAAGAAGAATGAGTTGAGTATTTTTAAAGCCGAAGCACTTACAGTAAAAGCCAACAAGTATATTGAAAAAAATCAATTTGTTGAGGCTGAGCAGTGGATACAAGCCGCATTGAAAGAAAATCCTCGATATTTTGCAGCTTTGCTCTCTCAAAGTATAATTAGGGCTGCCCTAGGCAAAGATGAAGAAGCCAAACTTTGGTGGCAAACAGCTGCTGAAGCTGCTGCTGCAGAATCTGACGTTTATAAAACTGCAGGCTTGCTAAGCTTAATCAAGTTCGAAAATGGTAAAATAGCTGCAGAAGATGCTTTTAACGAAATCTCTGTGGCCTATGCAAAAGCCATTACTTTAGAAAAAGATGCTTTGCTCTTCGGAAAATACAATAGAGCGGTACAAGATATTCTAAAACTATTTGGTAAATATGATGAAGGGCTCCAATTAGCAGAGATTTACCTGTCTAAAAAAGTAAACAATCATTTGCCTTTCGAAAAAGAATTTATTGATGAGACTAGGGCTTACTCACTAAGTATAAGAGTAGCGCAGGGCAACGGAAATCAAAATTTAAACTCCGCCAAAAATCTTTTAAAAAAGCAGTCTGAACACCAAGCCATAGCCTACAATATGCTTTGGCAAGCTTATCGGTACAACCAGCAAGACACTTTGCTTGAAGCACTGAGCATGAAACCAATTTATGGCAGTAGCAAGATCAGCAAAGGAGAACTACCCAAAATACCAACTCAAATAAATGACTACTCAAAGCAACATGCTTATTTACAGAAGGTTTTGGCACTTATTGAAAATAATGAATTAGAAGAAGCCGATGCTTACATGAAAGCGGTCAGCTTTTCTAAATTGCCAGAAATATGGAGTAATTACCATTATACAAGAGGGATGTTATTTATTGCCAAAGGCAATTACGAAGAAGCGAGCGAAGCATTGCTCTATAGCATTTCTGCCATGCCCATAAACTTCAAAAGTTTGGCTGTTTTAAAAGATTTACGCGAAAAGCACAAAAACAAACAAGTGCGCAAAAGCTACAAGAAAGGTAAAAGAATTGTCCGAAAGTCTAATACAAACCCCGGACAGGATTTTGATTTATAGTATTATTTCACTTTTTGGAAATATTTCTTTTTAGCATTTTCCTTTAAAATCATAAAAATCAGTTCTGCGGCACAAAAAACGACACCAAAAATCAAGAGTATTTTGTCTAACAACCCTGTACTCCCTAACATCCACTCTTTAAGCGTGTAGTACGAAAAAATGATAAAAGAGATGACTGCAAAACATTTCATCCAAAAATCATATATTCGGATGTATTTACTTCTAGAGAAAGCTGTCATATAGAAATCTATTAAAGGGTAAGATAATCGGATTATAATTATTAATTGTTAATGAAAATTAATCATTTTGTCAAGCAATATCAAATTACATTTTCTGTAATCTCTATTATCCTCATTTCTATTTCTGCACAAATAGTGGTAAAAGTCCCCTTGTTCGACACAGAAATACCTTTTACGCTACAAACCTTAAGTATTTTAATTGTCGGATTTTCGACGAAAAAATTTTGGGGATGGGCCTCAACACTAGCTTATTTGATTTTAGGGTTAATAGGCTTGCCTATTTTTGCAGAAGGAAGTTCGGGCTTGTCTAAATTAACAGGCGTGACAGGTGGCTACTTGGTCGGCTTTGTATTGGCAGCTTGGTTCATGTCTCAACTAAGAGTTAAAAAATGGCATTTGAACAACTTTAAGATATTTTATGCCATGCTGCTAGGTACTTTGCTGATTTTATTTTGTGGTTGGAGTTGGCTCAGCTATCACTTAGGCCCACTGCAAGCCTTTTTGAAAGGAATACTCCCATTTATCCCGGGAGCAATTATAAAGATAGTGCTCGGGGCTATTCCTTTTGTTATACTTAAAGAATTGAAAAACAAAAGAGGTTAATCTGCACTAGGTTTCTTTTCTTCGTTTTTAGGTGCTAAATCCTTTTCCTTGGCCTTTCTTACCTTTAATACGTTTGAAAGCCCGATGCCAATAACTTTTACCTTCTCTCCTTTGTCTATGTATTCTCCTCCAGTAGTAGCTTCGTACTGTTCATCTTTAATAGTGATTTTTCCTGAGGGTTTTAAAACTGTGTAGACCACCCCTATTTTTCCCTTTAAATTTGTCTTGGTATTTAGCATGCTAAGTTGCGAACTACCAGTTAGCAGTTGCTTAATATCTTCTTTATTTCTCAGTAAGGGATGGTCTCCGAATAAGAGGCTCCGCAGGCCAAAAAAAACAAGGACCACCACCAAAAGTACTATAATCAGAATTACTTCCATATCAAATTAAAATGTGTAAACTAAGATATAACTTTTCATTTTACTTCACATAAAAAAAGCCTCTGTTAAGAGGCCAATTTTATTATAAAATCAATTTACTTTCTAATTACCTTCAGATGCGCTGTCAATCATCTGGATCAGTTCATCTGCCATATCTTTTTGCTCGCTATCTCGGGCCAGAGACTTTGCTTTTTTTGCTTTTTCCATTGCTTGATCAAGGTCACCTTTAAGTCCTAAGGCATAGGAATAGAGTGCGTAGGTCTCATAATCTTCATTTATTTTAAGGCTTTTCTCAATCCAAGCGATAGATACTTCAACAAAATCGCCCATGCTGCTGTATTCTTCTATGATTTCATAGGCTTGCGCATACCAGAAGTCATCGTTCCCAGCACCTAGTTTCTCAAATTCAGATTCTACAGTAGCTACATAGTTTTCTACATCTGCAATGTTGGCATAGTAGAGCTTCCAGGTTACAAACTTTGCTTGAGGCAGTTCTTGAGCATCTTCTATGTATAGAGGCAATACTCGATCTGCTACCGTTTTTACCTTATTTTCACTTTCGCTCATAATGGCCTCAGAAAGCAATGAGTTGTATAGGTTGCCTAAATAGGACTCTAAACTCTCAGCACCTACTTTGTTGATGTAGCTTGTTTTATTTTCAGCAATAAATTGGAAAAAAGACGACTCAACGTCTACAGCAAAAGCAGTTAGAAAATCTGAAAAATCAGGATTTAAAAAGTCTTTTTCATCTAAGTTGGCCAATAATGCATTCGCCACCTCTTCACTTTTCTCTGCATTGCTATCCTTTAACAACAAGGCATATTGAGCTTTTTCTTCTCTGCTCAATTTATCTTTTTTGTACTTGCTTTCGAACTCGGGTAATTGCGTTACTTTTTGCTCAATAGACTTTGCTTGCTTTAAGAAAGCGTTCTTTTTGTGGTAACCGCTAATTTCGCCTATTTTATTCTCAGAATTATCAAAGAAGAGATAAGTTGGATAGCCTCTTACGGAGTTATCCATAGCGAAAGACTCACCAAATTCAGTTTCTGCATCTAGCTTAACGCTTACAAATTTATCATTGAGATAACTGCCTACTTCTTGGTCGTTAAATACGTCTCTGTCCATCATTTTACAGTATCCGCACCAATCGGTGTATACATCAACAAAAATCGACTTACTAGACTTTGCGGCATCTTGTTTCACTTTGTCCCAATCTTGCGTGGTGTTTACTGCTACAAAATTAACCTTAGTATCTATACCTGTTGCACTTATTTGGTTTAAGGTAAATAAAACAAGTAGGATGCTTGTATAAAAAGCGGGGAAAATTTTCATATTTTTTGATTAATGATTTTAAAATATTCACCTGTTTATTACATCAATAACAATCCCAAAAACCGAATCATAGCCGATGCTAGGTAGGTCAAAAATAATTATTAGTGACTATTAACAGGATATGCTAATTGTAATGTGGTAATAGATATTTAACACCACTTCAATTTTACAAGTTTCGTTTCCATTTAGCAAAAAAATACGATTTTAGCCTATTTTACTATTCTATATTTTCGTAATAGTACTTTAGTTTTTCAATTTTTAAGGCCTCTGCTTGCAAGGTAGAGATGGCATCGTTCATATTTGCCTCAACAATATCGGCCAAATCAGCAGCAACAAACAGGTTGCTTCTCAAATGCTTAAGTGCATCAGGCGCATCGGTATCTAATTTTTTTCTCAATTTATCTACATACCCGTTCAAATGTGCGATTCTTTCGTTCCAATTTTTTAGAACCAAGGGATGTGGTTTTTTATAAAT
>CAKZMZ010000538.1 GCA_937129345.1 uncultured Thalassovita sp.
TTTGCCCTTCATTAAGCATGGCGGCATACAAAAAAGGCTTTAGTATACTTCCTGTGCTTCTAGGCGCCGTAATGATATCTACTGCATCGCCGTGATCTTCTTTTCCCTCTACATTTGCGTTACCAACGTAAGCCAATACTTCGCCACTGCTAACTTTTACTACAATTGCCGAAAGGTTATAGATTTCGTTAGATTTTAAATATTGATGATTGGCTTGAACGATGTTATTTACATTTTTTTGTAAGTTGGCCGAAATTGAGCTGGTGATTTCCCTTCCTTTTTTCCCTTCCTTGATCATCCTTGTGAGTAAATGTGGTGCAAGCATAGGTTGTGGCAAAGGAGCTTCGGGTAGGGGTTCTGATTTGGCTAAATTGCAAGTGAGGCTGTCTAGGTATCCTCGGACTAGCAATTTGTCGAGTAATCTGTTACGTTTATTCAATAGCCTGTCTTCATTTCTACCGGGGAATAGTAACGATGGTTGGTTGGGCAATACGGCTAAAAGTGTTGCTTCTCCCCAAGAAAGTGTGGCAGGCTTTCTGCCAAAATAGCGCCAAGCAGCTGTTTCTAGGCCTACGACGTTGCCTCCAAAAGGCGCATGTGCTGCATAAAGTTTGAGTATTTCATCTTTAGAGTAAGAAAGCTCTAGGCGGGTCGCAAGTACCAATTCTATTATTTTTTCTAAGAGTGTTCTCGGTTGTCCCCTTCTTGCAAGCCTAATGGTTTGCATGGTAAGTGTACTGCCACCGCTTACTATTTTACCTGCGCTTAAGTTTTGAAAAAGTGCCCTAACTAAGGCAATGGGATCAAAGCCCGGATGGTAAAAAAATAATTTATCCTCGAAATTGGTAATGGCCAACTCAAATTTTTTAGGGATGGAATCGCTCTGTGGAAAGCGCCATTGCCCATCGTCTGCGATGATAGCTCCCAAGGGTTCTTGGTTGCGGTCTCTTAAAACTGTAGAGTAAGGCGTTTTGAAGAGCGGTTTAGGTAAACAAAAATAATAAGCAACTAAGGACACAGAGAAAAACACTACAAGATGTAAGCGATACTTTCTGAAAAATTTGCTCATAAATGCCTATGCACTATTCTTAACTTTGAAGTTACAATGTTGAAGAATAGACCGCAAAATAAATGACTATAATTGTATCTGCTCTAAGATTTTTCTACGCGGAACTTAAAACCTACTGATGCTCAATCTTGCTTAAACTGCTAAAACTAGCTTTTAAAAAATGATCTTATAAAGGTCTATTTTGAGATATTAAAGGCCTTGGTCTTAAAATCTGAAGATTTTTCTTTTATTCTGTTAAGGTTGAATTTTATCCTTGATATTTTTTCTTCCATTTTTGCGATTTCCTCGAACACGTTTCTTTTTTCAATCAATTCGTCTTTAAGTTTCATAGTTAGTTTTGCGATAAAAATTCGTACATAAAAAGTAATGTTTTTGACGATTGGATTTTCTAATATCAGTAATTATTAATACATCAAAAAGCAGACAAAAATTTTGGCTGACCAATTAGGTTTTATTTACATTTCCTGATTATCACTTTTTTTATATGTTAAGATTTTAAGTTGGGATGGGGCTTTATCTTTGCAAGAAATGCGATTAAAATTGGCAAAATTTATTTTTTATAATGTAAAGTGCTATTAAAATACCCAATATAATATATTAGCAATAAGCAGAAATGCCATTTTTTTGCCTAAAAGGCGCTTTTTTTACAATTTGTAATGTGCAACAAAGCATCTTTACATTGCTTATTTGCTAATTATTTTAGCAAGAACGGCACTACTTTTGTCTCACGGTTGCACTATGTTATTGCTATAAATTGTATTTTTCTAATATGGAACATATTTTATGCGTTTACATTTGATAGCATTCGTTAACATTTCGATATCGTCCATTCATTAAAATTTCCGTTAAAGGGAAACCTAGTCGAGAAGCAACGCCTTTAATTTTTGCAAGGCTCTTTGGTTAGAAGGATAGTGAATGGCTTTCTTAATACTGTTTTTTTCGGGAGTGGTAAGCCGCCAACTCAGTGAGGCGTAGGTTTCGTTGTCCTCTTTTTTTACTTCGGGTGGTTTTACCTGGTATTCGAACTCAACAAGCCAAAATTTGTGATCAAACCATTTTTCAGCATATTCTACATCGTAGTCGTTTTCAACATCTTGCAGCAAAGTAAGATTGCCCATAACGTGTGCAAAAGGCGTAAAAATACTTTCTAACAAGGGTTTGTATTGGTTGTTTTTTATTCTGTTGCCTTTTTGAGAGTCTCTGACCGAAACCACAACCACTCCCGAGGTATTCTTTTTGATCCATTCCCTAAAAACAAATAAAAAGTGTAGGGCATCATCCATCCCAAAATTATCAGATAGGCCAGCATCTACAATTTCCATAGGTGGTTTACTTGGAAGAATAACGTTAGGGGTTATGTAGGGAAAGGTCGCATTCATCCTTAGTGCAGTTAAAAACCGTAGACTATCTGCATGTTGCTTTTCGAAAAATCTTCTAAACTCTATTCCTCTGATTTGATTCTTTGTAGTGGCACTCCCTCTGCCCCTGCACAAATATGACACTCCTTGTGCTGATACAAACAATTTTCGGCTGTCATTTACAATGGTCGGGCTCATGATTATCTGCGGAATCTCAGCCTGCTTTTCAGGTTGTTGATAATAAGAGAGCCTATGTGATAGAACACCTTCAGTGTCTTCTAATAACTTTTGTTCTAAGGCATAGCCCCGGTCTTTGTAATATCTGTGCTGCCCAAATGAAAACTTCTGGAAACGGAAAAACAAATCGCCTGTAACCAAGGAGAAAATCATAGGGTTAAGCTTGTCCTTACTGATGTTTTCAAAATATTTAGGGTTGGTGAGCTGTATGTTTTCTCCTAGCTTTTTCTGGTAAAATAATGCTCTGTAATAAGCTGCGCCGATCAATCCGCCTGAGGAGCCAGTAATAAGTGCGGTTTTGTTTAAAAATTGGTTGTTGAAAACACTGTCTATCTCTTGTAAGGTTTTTAAAGTCCAAGCGGCTGCTCTTTGCCCTCCTCCACTGGTGGTTAAAATAACAAGCTTAGGTTTGTCTTTACTATTTTGCTTTTGTTCCCATTTATCCAACATCAATTTGGTGTTTTGTATGTCTTGTGCAATGTTTTTGGCATTGGGCAGCATGCTGATCCGGTGTTGGTTATAAACTGCCTTTGTTTCGTAAGACATACCAAATGCTTGATGGTAGGTTTTGTAGGGTAAGAATTTGCTTACAATTGATATGCCTACCACAGTGAAAAGAAATATGCTTAAGGCCCAGTCTTTGAGCCAATAATAAACCCCGCCTGTAAAGAGCAATAGTACAGCAAATAGAAAAAGAGCGCTTGCTGCAGCAGGTATTTGTACGATAGGTACTTCTCTAAAAAGCCCTAAAATCAATATAAACAATAAAGCGAGCAGTTGAATGATCAAAGCATTTAACTGGTTTTGGTCAAATACTCTGATGATGCTTTCTTTATCTGCAGGTAAATTGTTGCTTATTGGCTTAAACTTAAGAGGAAAACTAAAATAAGAAGTAATAACTACTGTTTCCTTTTTTGCTTTGTTGAGCTTGTCCATAAGGTTGGCACGTTGCAGGTGGCTTTTTCTCACCTGCTTATCAACATTGGCAGCCAAGTGTTTAAAGATATTGGTATTGGTCGTTCTAAAATAAAGCACTGAAAAAAGTAAAAACACGCCTAGGCCGCTCAAAAAGCCCAATAACAACAGAATTACATCAAATACTTCATGAGTTTCTACCTTTAATTGGAAAAGAAATACTTTAATTAAATAATAGGTAGTAAAAAGCAGTGGTATTAAGCTATTGTTTTCGCAGAATTTTACAAAAGGATATTTAAAGGCAGCTAAAAACTTGTATCGGTAAGCAAATAGTATGTAGCAAGTAATATGATAAGCCATCATAAAGCCTCCCCAAGCCAAGCCAATCATAAAAAAACTAAGAAAGTTTATTTGATGCAGGTATTCGGGGTCTAGGAATAAGTAGTTGACTCCTAAACCTTTTCCCATATTTCCGCTTATGAACCCACCTAAAATGATCCAGTAAAACAGCAAAAAAAGATTCTTTTTGAGCTGATACAACAAGAGGTGCACTGGAAACGAAAAAATAATTCTATAAAAAAAATCTTTCAAAATCTCACGAAAATGTAGGCTAAAAAATGATATCTGTATTTCAGATACAATAGGAACGAAATTGGGAAAAGATTTATGTGTTAGATTGAATTCTTGTTTCAATATAATTAATTAACACCGAGGCGAAAAGCCAGTTTTATGATACCGGCGCATAAATTACGCGTTTAGAGATATTCCCAATCCATGGTCTGTTCTTTAAAGTTAATGCCGTGTTGCTCTAGTTCTTGCAAAATGGGTTCATAGATTTGCCGAATAGTAGGAATCTGTACACCGTAAGATTGGATTTTATTTTCGAGTACGAGTTTGGTAGCAATGCCTACAGGTAAGCCAACTGTTTTTGCCATAGCTGTTTTTTCGGTGTCTTCTCCTGTTACACCCATAGAAGACAGCCTTCTTTCGGTTTTTCCATCTATGTTATAAATGAATTGATGCCACATTACAATCATATCTCTGTCGTCTGGGTTTAGCGACCATTTATCTTGCAGAATATACTGAAGCACTTGCGCGGGTGTAGCGTCTTTGATACCGATTTTTTTATCTTCGAAAATTCCTAGCCACTCGAGTTTTTCCATAATATCTGAATCTTGATCGAGGTGCAAATAGTGCATTAATTTAAGCTCGACAGAATCATAAGGATTGTAACTCAAGAAAGAATTAATAAACTGCCTATTGGTCATATTCTCCGTATCTTCCATAATGTAGGTGTCGTCTGTTGCGCCAATTTGTACAAAAACATTCCAAGCGCGGCAAAAACCTGGTCGGCGCAAAGTACCACGGTAAATGGTAGGTATGCCCCTTAGCTTATATGCGTCTATGTATTTAAGGGAATCTCTGTTGGCGTAGCCCTCAAATTTGCCAAAACCTTCTACTTCGATCACTTCTGTTCTTCTGAATAACCTTTGGTATGGAATGTATTTATACCTGCCTTGTTGTATAAATTTTACGGTACCTTGGCCGGCCAATACCACATTGCGGGGATTCCAAGTAAATTTGTATTTCCAAGGGTTGTCTTTTTCGCTGTCAGGGGCAAGAAGACCACCTGCAAAAGATTCGAAATTGAGCATTTCGGCACCATTGCCGCGCAGGTTATCGATTATTTTCATTGCTGAAAGGTGATCTAAGCCTGGATCGAGGCCTATTTCGTTAAGCAACAAAATTTTGTTTGCCTTGGCCTGTTTATCCAAGGCTTGCATCTCTTTTGATACATAAGAGGCCGTTACCATATGTTTTTGGTACTTTACACAATTTATTGCTACATGTGTGTGCAAATGGGCTGGTACCATAGAGATGACGATATCGGCTTTTTGTACCCAATTAGCACAGTCTTCGGCATTGTTTACATCTAGTGTGGTCAAGGTGGCTTCTTCTGCGGGCACTTTGGCTTGTAGCATGTCATGATCTGCATCGGCTATGATCAACGACCAGTTTGCATTCTTTTTTTGTTCTAGTAAAAATTGGATGAGTACATTAGAAGACCTGCCGGCTCCTATCAATAAAATTGTTTTGCTTGCCATTGGTATAAGGTTTATATTTCTTCTTCATAAAATCTGATAGTAAAATATGCCCCAACAAATTGTATTGAGAGCATGTGCTAATTTATATAAAAATACAGAGCAAGCACCTGAAGAGTACACAAAGCTTTTGACTAAGGCACAGCAAGCTTGCAATAGTGCTTATGCACCTTACTCTAACTTCTATGTAGGTGCAGCATTACTCTTAGAAAATGGTGAGATAATTACTGGAACAAATCAAGAAAATGCAGCTTATCCGTCAGGTTTATGTGCAGAAAGGACAGCAATTTATTGGGTAGGGGCCAACTACCCAAATGTGCTTATTAAAGCGATAGCCGTTTCAGCAAGGCATGCCGGAGAAAATAATTTTTTGGGCGTCTCGCCATGTGGTAGTTGCCGGCAAGCCTTGCTCGAATATGAAAATAAGCAGAAAAAACCAATAAAAATGATACTGGAGCACGCAGAAGGCATATTGGTTTTCGATTGTATTGCCGATTTATTGCCTTTGCAGTTTTCTGATAAAAATATTGAAAAACCTTAAGCTGTTTTTGTCCATCTCTTTATGTAGTATACACATTTTATTACTGCCTATACCGTACTTGCTTAGAGCCATTTAAAAATTTTAATAGTAGCTTATTAAAAATTGAGAATTAAACTGAATAGGCGAGATGTTCAGGAATAAAAAAAGCCGCTCTGTGGGGAGCGGCTTTTGGTCAAGGTTAAAAGCTATCTATTAAAACGCGTACTCATTTTTTACCAATAACTCGTCTGCGATTTTTCTTCTTAGCTGGTGTGTGTTCACAAGGTTGCTTAGCTTGGTGAAGCGCTTCAGTCCCATTAACATTACTTTTTGCTCATCACCATTTGCAAATGCAGCAACAGCTTCCTTACCTGCCACATTTACTTTGTCTACTGCTTCATACAAATAAACCAATGCCATGTTTTTTTGATGGTTTACGGCATCTTCGCCATTTGTATCCATCAATTTTTCAACCCTTAATAGCGCAGATTCTGCCGCGTATATTTCGGTCATCATATCTGCAATATTCATTAGGATTTCTTGCTCATCGTTCAGTTTAGGACCAAAAGTTTGAGCTGCTTTACCAGCTACCATTAATACAGCTTTCTTCAAATTTTTGATTACCTCTTTCTCTTCTGCAAAAGGAATGCTTGCATCTATAGAGGCGAAAGAAGGTACTGCTGTTAATTCTTTGGCAACTGCTTTTGCTGGCTCTAACAGGTTGATCTCTCCTTTAAGCGCTCTTTTTAGTGTCATGCCTACCAAAAGCATGCGGTTAATTTCATTGGTGCCTTCGTAGATTCTTGAGATACGTGCATCTCTGTAAGCCCTAGCCATAGGTGCTTCTTCTGAGAAGCCCATACCGCCATAAGTTTGTACACCTTGATCAACCACATAGTCAAGTACTTCAGAACCGTGAATTTTTATTATGGCACACTCAATAGCAAATTGCTCAGTGGCTTTTAACTTGGCATCGGCTTCTGGCATTCCGCTGGCGATCATGTCGTCAATCAAGTCCTCAATGTCCTGACCGGCCCTGTAGGCAGCAGACTCAGTAACAAAGGTTCTAATGCTCATTTCTGCCAATTTTTGCTTTACGGCACCAAAGGAACCGATTGATTTACCAAACTGCTTTCTTTCATTGGCATAATTAGTTGCTTGAGAAACAACTGTTTTACAACCGCCAATTACACCTGCGCCAAGCTTAATTCTACCAATGTTTAGAATGTTTACAGCTATTTTAAAACCATTGCCTCTTTCTGACAACATGTTCTCAACAGGTACCATACAATCGTTAAAAAATACTTGCCTTGTTGAAGAACCTTTGATACCCATTTTACGCTCTTCGTCGTTCATGGTAATGCCACCAAAAGACTTTTCTACAATAAATGCAGTGAGGTTTTTGTCATCTTCTATGCGTGCAAAAACGATAAATAAATCTGCAAAACCTGCATTAGATATCCACATTTTCTGGCCGTTGATCTTATAATGTTTGCCATCTTCGGTCAGTTCTGCCTTGGTTTTGCCCGAATTGGCATCTGAGCCTGCGTCTGGTTCTGTTAGGCAGTAGCATGCGGCCCACTCGCCTGTGGCAAGCTTGGGCAAATATTTTTGCTTTTGCTCTTCTGAACCGTAGTATAAAATTGGCAGGGTACCAATGCCTGTATGCGCGCCATATGTTGTAGAGAATGAGCCTGCTGAACCAATTACGTCTGCTATTAGCATAGAGGTGTTAAAACTCATGCCCAATCCGCCAAACTCTTCTGGCACTGAAATACCTAGCAATCCGAGCTCACCAGCTTTTTCAAAAATACTCCTCATCAATCCCTCTTTGTTGCTGTCAATCTCTTCTACACGTGGAGTAATTTCTGTGTTGATAAAGTCTTGAGTGGCTTCTGCCATCATGCGTTGTTCTTCGGTAAATTCTTCTGGAATAAAGATATCTTGTGCGTGGGTCTCTTTAATGAGGAACTCGCCACCTTTAATGGCTTTTTTTGCTACTGATGCTTCCATATTTACTGGTGTTTGATTTACTGATTAAAAACGTGTAAGCAATTAATTTGTTATGCATGCATAACATTTACAACAAATATAACTTTTTTATATTTATTATGCATGCATAACAAAACTATTTTTTGCGTAATAGTTCAATTATATAACAAAAAGTGTTTGGGAAAGTATCTCATTTTGTTATAAAACCTTCAGCTGCCTAGTAAGCTTTTGCCCTTGGCATAGGTATTCTAGCGAATAAGTTTTCTTATTGGCTCGCCAAGCTTTTGTTTAGTGAAGATTCTCCGATTTCAGTCTCGTCATCTTTTATAATGTAATATAATACGGAGCTTTCAGGCAGTGGAAAATTATAATTGGTTACGGGAATGACTTTATTTTTTTGATAATGCACAAATAGAGGGATGATGCTATCGCCAAGTTCTTTTAAAAAGATGTTAAGCTCCTCAGCCGAATTTATTTCATAACCATGTATAGAAGGCTTTTTTCTAAAGTATTGTGTGATGTTTATATAATCCGCTAAACCATTGAATAGCAACCCTTTCCCATGCCTTTTTTCGATGATTTCTCTGTTGGAGGCCAACCTAAAAACCCGATCTTCACCAAATTCTTCACTTAAGATTTTACAGCTCATGATGTTGATTTCGGTATTGGATGTCATGGCATGCAGCTGCCCGTATCTAGATAGATCAATTTCTTCAAAAGCTTCGTCATCTGCTAAGCTTCCTTCAAAAACTGGCAATCGGGCAGCAACAGCTTCTTGTATATTGGCTTTTGAGGTATCGGCCAATTTTACGGGAATATCTAGTTTTTTCAGAAAAAGTGCGATAAACCTAGCAGGCTCACTAGCACCTAAAAAGATTACCCCATTAGGCTCTTTCCTCAAAACGCCAAGATAGGTGGCCAATGGTTTGGCTATTATGCCTTGTAATACCACTGTGCCTACAATGATCATAAAAGTGAGCGGTAGTAATAATTGTGCATGGAATAACTCCATCATAGAGCTACTGCCTTCTTTTAGCAAATCGGTAAGGCGAATCGTAAAAATTGAAGCAACCGCCGCCGAAACTATACCCCTTGGGCAAATAGCCGAAACAAATATTTTTTCTTTAAAAGTAAGATCAGAGTTGATGGTACTCAAGAAAACAGAGATGGGCCTTAAAATGAATACAACGATACAAAACAAGGCAAGGCTTGCACCATTAAGCACTGTAGTAATGTCAGATACCTTGATCATAGAGGACAAAAGCACAAACAGCAGTGATATTAGTATCAACACAATATCCTCTTTAAATGAAAGGATTTCTTTTAGGTTATCAATCTTTAGATTGGCGAGTATCATGCCTAGTAATGTTACCGCCAATAGCCCAGACTCTGCGTGCAGCATGTCTGAGACAGAGAATGTAAGAATGACCATAGCCAATACGATTACATTTCTCAAGTACTTGGGAATCCAATTTTTAGTGAGAAGATTGTAGAGAATAAATGCAGAAAGTACACCTATAAATATGCCCGAAAGTACAGTAAGCACAAACCCTTTAAGAGCAAAGAAAGTAAATTGCTCATTCGGTCTGCCTGAGACAACAAATTCATAAATTAGAATAGCTACAAGAGCACCCACAGGATCTATTAGTATGCCTTCCCATTTAAGTACGGTATTGATGCTAAAGTTAGGCTTTACATTTCTTAAAATTGGGCCTATTACTGTGGGTCCTGTTACAATAATTAATGCAGCAAATAAGAAAGCAAAACGCCATGTCATGCCCATAATGAGGTGTGCGGCAACTGCTCCGCCAATTAAGGTAACTAAAGAACCAATTATTATTAGGTTGGTAACTGCACTGCCTAAGGTTTTTACCTCTTTTAATTTAAGGGTCAGCCCGCCTTCAAAAAGGATAAGCCCTACTGAGAGGGAGATGACATCAAATAAAAAGTCGCCTTGGAAAATATCGTTGCCGTCTATGAATTTTTGACCATCAGAAGTGATGTATGTTGATAATGGGCCTACAGCCAAACCGATAAGAATAAGCGGTAAAATAGCCGGGACTCTGATTCGCCACGCTAACCACTGAGCTAAGATTCCTAAAACTAATAAACCTGCTATTTCGAGCATAAAGAAATTTTTGGTGGCCAGCTAAAAAAATACTGGCAGTAAAATGGTATTTTAAAAAATTGTTGGTCTAAATAGTTATAACAGATTAAAAAATAGATTTGTTAATGAACGTAAAAATATTCACGTTCGCATTTAATGGTAACATTTAGCGAGTTGTTTCAAAAAAAGGTAACTACCCAAATATAATCCCGAAGCAATGATGCTATTATAGAAAAACTTTAAAAATAAGTCTAAATCCCGGAGGGATGAAATTATAAGATACATTTCATGTCAACTTTTAAATAGTTTTCCTCTATTTAATGCCGTCCGGGCTGGATTGTCCAGACCATATCACCTCTCCGGGGTTTTATTAATACCCCTATGGTTCAAATTATAATAGTAGCATCTCTTCGAGGTTTTTAATACGCACCTGAGTAGGTACCAAAAAAGTATGTCATAAAGAAATTAGATACTTATTTTGAGTATAAATTATTAGTTTAAAAGAGAAAGGTCATTTCTATCATAACTTACCGCCTCCTACGAGATTTGTATTTGTTGTAGGATAGGGAAGTTCTTTGAAAGAAATAGAGTACTGCTGTAGTGAAAACAACGGATAATATGGTTTTAAGAAGTGTATTGCCAACAATCTTGAAATTGCTAGCACTTACAAAAAACACGAAAGCATGGTGGAAGAAAGCCGACAGAGACACATAGATCAAAAACCAATTACTACCTAAGTCTAGTACACTAGGTTGGTTGCCAGCCTCATATCCACCTGTGGGGGCAAGAACGCCTATTATTCTCTTTCTAAAATAGACCATTAAAATACAAGCTCCGGCATGTATACCAGGAGAATCGTAAAATATATCTACAGAAATACCTACCAAAAAGGCGATAATCAAGTGCAATAAGCGAGAAAAATCTAGAGGAAAGGCGAGCAAATAGCCAATGTAAGCAAAGCAAAATGCAAGTCCGCCAAAGTTTACATATCTCAAGAATAGCACCTGTAGCAAAATATACAGGATATATGCGTAAACAAAGAAGAATACATTTTTTTGGTTCATTGCTTTATGGCGAGGTACTAGGGTTTACTAATTGATTTAAACTATCAATCTCACTTTTTTGATAATTCTCTATTACATATACATTTTTAATATTATTGAAATTGACGAGTAATTCTATTTTTACATTTTTTCTACCATCAGACATGTCTTCCTCTACAGAACTTACCGTTCCTATATCAATGCCTTCGGGATAAACCGCATTGTAGCCAGAAGTTTCTACCGTATCGCCGGGCTGTATGTCTATATGTATGGGTACATAAAGCAACTCTGCCTGCTGATAGTCGTTTTGAGTGCCCTCAGCATTCCATTTTACAGTGCAAAGTTCTTTTGATTTACGAAGTTGAGCAGATACCCTTATACCCGAATGTAGCAGGGAGTAAGCAGCGGCGTAATTATCGGTCACGGTCTTTATTCGCCCGACAATGCCATTGGGTGCGATAACTCCCATGCCTTCTTTGATCCCACTGTTTCGGCCTTTGTTTAAGGTTAAAAAGTTGTCTTCATAGTCAACAGAATTATTGATGACCCGAGCAGGGATGTAATTGTAGTTGCTCTTAAGGGAATCTTTTTTGTAAGCAGCCGAATCTAAAGGAGCGTTATTTTCTCTTAGATTGGCATTTTCCTGCTGTAGTTGCTGTATTTCGTTCCGGAGGTTGAACTGTCCTGTAAATGCGTCGCGTACTTCGTAAAAATTACCGGCTACTGCATTGGCCGAAGATAGAAAAGCCACTTGTTGGTAGGAGTTGTTATTTAAGATGAGCCATACAGCGATCAGCTCTAAAAATAAGAAGGTAAAAAAAACTTTAAGTCTCGAAAAAAAACGAAGTAGTTGATACATAATAAAAAGTTGTATCAAAAATAAATGCCACCATACACCTATAAAAAGTTGAGATGTAGGGCGGCTTATGTCATAAGTACAGCTTTGTACCCATCTAGATTTTTTAATGCCTCGCCAGTTCCTCTTACAACTGCCCTTAGAGGGTCATCTGCAATGTGTACCGGCAACTTGGTTTTGAGTGCGATACGTTTGTCCAACCCTCTTAAGAGGGCACCGCCTCCGGTTAAATGTATGCCATTGTCATAAATATCCGCAGAAAGCTCTGGAGGGGAAATCTCCAAAGCTTTAAGCACTGCTTCTTCAATTTTTGAGATAGACTTATCTATTGCAAAGGCTATTTCGGTATAAGATACTTTTATGGTTTTAGGGATGCCTGTCATGAGGTCTCTACCTCTGATTTCGTAGTCATCAGGTGGATTATCGAGCTCAGAAATTGCCGCACCCACTTCTATTTTTATCTTTTCGGCAGACCTTTCACCAATGAGTAGATTATGCTGCCTGCGCATGTAATCTAAAATATCTCTATTGAACACATCACCAGCCGTTCTTACAGACTGATCGCAAACAATGCCAGAAAGAGCAATTACCGCAATTTCTGTGGTACCACCTCCAATGTCGACAATCATAGAGCCAACAGGCTGCTCAATATCTACACCAATACCGATTGCAGCAGCGATTGGCTCATGGATCATATATACCTCTTTGGCGCCAGCGTGTTCTGCGGAGTCTCTTACAGCCCTTTTTTCAACTTCCGTAATGCCAGAGGGAATACAAATTACCATGCGATGAGAGGGAGTAAAGAAACGGTTGCCCGTATCGATGAGCTTGATCATTCCTCTAATCATTTGTTCTGCTGCATAAAAATCCGCAATTACCCCATCTTTTAATGGTCTGATGGTTTTGATGTTTTCATGCGTTTTTTCATGCATTTGCATGGCTTTTTTGCCTATGGCAATTACTTTTTGGGTTACCTTATCTATAGCAATTATCGACGGCTCATCCACAACTACTTTGCCTTTAAACAACAGCAGCGTGTTGGCCGTGCCAAGATCAATGGCGATGTCACTGGAGAAAAAATCAAAAAGACCCATTCGAATTGGTAAGAGTTAAAAAGATTGAGTAAAAAAATTCGGGTTTCGCCTCCATCTAACGTAGAAAAACTGGCAAATATATGTTCAAAAATTTTTTGCAAGTATATAAAAAATATCTCGAGGTTACTTATGAACAAGCGTAAAGTAATTTTTTTTTGTATAACTACTTTAAAGTAGGGGTTTTTAATAATGGGTTACACCGAAAAATACAGCTATTAAATTTTTTGGGAAAGAAAATTAGTGACTACTCAGGTAAAATACCGAAGGGATGAAATTATTAAAATACCTTTCATGCCTATTTTTAAAGAGTTTCTATCTATTTAATGTCGTCCGAACTGGATTTTCCAGACCGAATCATTCAGACTATATCACCCCTGCGGGGTTTTATTAATACACTTATGATGCATGCTATTATAATAGCACCTCTTCGAGGTTCTTTATACGTACCTGAGTAGTTACGAAAATTAAAAGGTGATGAATTGTAGTTTGAGCTTAATTAATAGCGCGTTGAGTCACCTTCTGAAATTTGCAATTGTAATGTAAAATCAGGAAGCGGTACCTCAATCTATAAAAATTAACTGCAAAAAGACTTCTAAAAGAAGAGCTAATCTTTCTTCTTAAGGTCTCCTCGTTTTACCGATTTAATGAATTGAGCCCAAGCAAATGGATTTAGCAGAGAAAATGAAGGCGCGAAAAATTGGTTAGAAATAGCATTAGATTGCTGGTTCATGTAGTAACGGTGGTTAGAGCCTCCGTCCATAGGTAAGGCTGCGGCCATTCTGTTAAGTGCTTGTTGGTTTAGGTTGCGCTCCATGTTTTCTTGGCGTTGGTCTTTGGGTATTTCCAGCGCTAAAAATGCTTCTTTAAAAAGTTCTTCAGTAGGATAAGGAAATACTTCTACAATGGGTAAGAAGGTGGTATCGGTCTGTAGGTCAATCAATACAGTAAAACCTTTTTCGTTTTTTCTAGGCACGATAAAACGTTGTTTTTTGTAGCCAACAGCACTAAATATTATCGTATCCCCTGCCATTGTGGGTAAAGAAAAAAGTCCTACTTGATTAGAGACCGTACCGCTGCCAGCGCTCGGGATATAAATGTGAACGCCTGGCACACCAAACGAACTATCTCCATCTACAATAATGCCCGACATCTGCATAACCTCTGGGTCACCTTGAGCCAGTATCTCATTGCTAAATGAGCATAAGACCACAGTGATGATAGTTAGAAAAATAATGCTATATTTCTTGGTTGCTGTTTCCATATC
>CAKZMZ010000539.1 GCA_937129345.1 uncultured Thalassovita sp.
AAAGTACCGACCTGCCAACTCTACAAAGTACCAACATTCGACGTCCCAACTCTACAACGTCCCAACTCAACATCAATTCAAACCACAAACAGCGCATCACGCTACAAACGCCCAAAGGGCACTAAATACAGCTTCGCCTCGTAAGTCACATTTTGTGGTGTAACTGATGTTCTGCGTAGCTTTTTTTGGCCTGCAAACCGTTTTATGGCTTGGCTTGCAAACGCTTTGTTATTAATTGCTCCTCTACCTGTCCTATTCACAGTATTTTGCTTCAACACTTTGCCTTCCCGCCGATTATAAGCTTTATAAACACAGGCCAAACACTCACCTTTTTGAGCGGTTTCTTTCTGTTTGAACCTTGGTTTATAGTATAGTAATCTTGCCTATGTCAACCCTGCAACTTTACCTGATCTACAGGTATTTTGGCCACCAATTGGTAGCCTATGTTTTCTAGTTCGAGCGTTAATGTGTTATTCTTTAGGTCGCGCACGATTCCCGTTTGGCCTTTTAGGCTGCCTCCTTGTATGTTTACCCGCTGCCCAGGTTGCAGGGTTTCGGTTTGTATTTCGGTAAAGTTCTGCAGCATGTATTCGATCGCCTCAATTTCGCTGTCGCGTACTACCGCTTCTTTGCCCAGATACCTTACAAAGGATACTACGCCGTAGGTTTCTAGCACGGGATACTTCTCGTGCACTAAGTTAACATGTACAAATAGATATGATGTAAAGAGCGGAACAGCGATTTTCTTCTTTCTGTCGCTCCATTGTCTGATGGTCTTTCTTAAAGGAAGATAGGTCTCTATGCCTTTTTCTTCTAAGCGTTGGCTCGCTTTCTTTTCTCCTCTTGGTGTAGTGTAAACTACATACCATTTCTTTTCCATAAAGCCTTATCAAAAATGCTAAAAAACGAGGCGTTTAAAATATTGCCTTTGTCAAAAAATCAATTTGCAACTCAAATGTAAGACACTCCGCCAAAAATCAAAAACTTACCTCTTTTATTTTTGACTTGCCAAAAATAGTTCATGTACAAAATGGATAGATTATTACAACAAATGTAAGTTTTTTAAAAGCAAAAAGCGCCTTACAATTCACAAAAGCATGCAGTTAACAATATATTATTATTTTTAACAAGGTAATATTTTTGAAAATAAAGAAAATTTGATGTTTTTTTCTACAACTTTATATAGATAACATGTTCGTTGGTGGGAGGCGTTTTTTAGTGAGCCAAAGCTCGTTTGGGGGCTGCGCCCGTTTGAGTGGGCTAAAGCCTGTTTGGGGCTGCGCCGTTTGATGGACTACGTCCGTTTGGATGCTAAAACATCTTGTTGGGGGGGGCTGACGCCCCGTTTGTTGTTGAGCCGCTGCTGTTGAGTTGCAAAGTTGAATCTCAAAGTTCTAAACCTCAGCGTCTCAGCGTACCAAATTACAACTCAACAACTTACCAACATCTCAAACTCCAAACTCTGCGTAGCAGCCCAAACCCCAAACTTGCGTAGCAAACCAAACACCCGCAGGGCATCAATCCATACTGAGCCATTCTTCGGGGTTGAGCTTGCGTTGGTTGTGCCATACTTGAAACTGCAGGGAGGCCAAGCCGTCGGAGGTGCTGCCTACAGTACCGAGGGGAGTCAGCTGTTGCACTTGTTGCCCGGTCTGTACTTTTACTTCTTGCAAGCGGGCATACACCGTAAAATATTCTCCATGTTGCAGGGTTACCATATACTGCATACCCGGCACCTTGGTCACGGCCACTACCTTTCCGGCAAAAACTGCGTGTACACTTTCGTTTTCTCTCGTGGTAATGTCTATGCCCAAATTATCCACCCAAATTTTTTCTAGCACGGGATGCTCCTGCCTACCAAAGCGAGATGAAATAAAACCCTCCTTTACAGGCCAAATTAAACGATTGCGACTGGCCTCGAAAATCATCATGGCTGCTCGATCTGAGGCAGCGCCCTCAGAGCCCGATTCTGTGTTAACCGATAGGGCAGCATCATTTTCTTTCAAACTCCTTTTGAGCACTTCAGTAATTTTTTGAGCCAGGGCTTTTTCTGCTTCTTTTTCCTCTTCTAGCCGCTCTTTTAAGGTTTTGGCTTCTTTTGAGAGTTGGGCTACAACGGCCTGCTGTTGCTTTTTCAGTTTCAAGATTTCTTTTTGATCTTGCTGTTCCCTTTCTAATAGTTCTTGCCGTGTTTTTTGGTCTTTGGCCAGTTGCTGCTGCTTACGGGTAAGCATTTCTTTTACCAGCAATATTTGCTCTATCTGATAAGAACGCGTTTCTTTATATTGATTCAGGAAATGGTATCGAGCCAGCAATTGGTTAAAGGTCTCGCTGGCAAAAAGGTATAAAATCTGATTGTAGGCGCGAGAAGCTGTGTTTTTGGAAGACAGGTAAATCATGGCGCCGTATTCTTCTTTCAAATCTTTTAAATCATCGCTCAGTGCAGCAACCACTTCTTGGGTTTCCTGCATGTCTTCCTCAATAAAAAACATTTCTCGGTTAATGCTCTGTACCAAGGTGCGGTGCTGTCGCAATCTAGCATTTAAAGTACGAAGCCTTAACAATCCTGCTTGGCGATTGCCGCTCACTTCTTCTAACAGCGCCTCGGTCTGTTCCATTTTTTTGAGCAAGGCGGCCCTCTGCTTTTCTAAGGCGGCACGTTCTCCTTGCTGTGCCCAAACACAAGCCAAGGGTAAAAGCCAAATCCATAAAAGCAGCAATTTTTTCATAAGTATTTTTTTTGAGCCAAAGCTCGTTTGAGTGGACTGCGTCCGTTCGGGGCTTCGCCGTTTGAGGGCTGTCGCCCGTTTTGTGTTTTCA
>CAKZMZ010000540.1 GCA_937129345.1 uncultured Thalassovita sp.
TCAGACAATGGCATGCCTTTCCCAAGAGCCAAAGGGCAAGCTTACGAATATTCAAACCACTTACCATTGGCTATGATGTGGCCAAAGGGCATTAAGAGCCCGGGTAGAAAAGTAACAGACTTTGTGAGCTTTATAGACTTTGCCCCTACCTTTTTAGAAATAGCCAAAGTGGATGTTGCCCAAACAAGCATGCAACCTATTACTGGCGAAAGCCTGATACCTATTTTTCAATCAGAAAAAGGTGGACAAATTATGCCCGACCGCGATTATGTATTGATTGGAAAAGAAAGACACGATATTGGCAGGCCCGGTGATGCAGGCTATCCTATCAGAGGTATTGTAAAGAATGATATGCTTTACATCCATAATTTTGAAACGGACCGTTGGCCGGCGGGCAATCCTGAAACGGGTTACCTTAATGTAGATGGCGGCGCGGTTAAATCAGTATTGATCAACAATAGAAAAACCGAGGCGGGCAAGGCATTTTGGGAAATGAACTTGGGTAAGCGCCAACAAGAAGAGCTCTATCAGTTAGATAAAGACCCTGATTGCGTGAACAACTTGAGCCTTAATCCAGAATAGACAGATATGATGGCACAGATGCGGGAGCAGCTTTTTAAGGAACTCAAAGAACAAGGCGATCCAAGAATGATGGGAAAAGGCTATATTTTTGATGAGTATAAGTATTCTGACACAAGAGGGGTCAATTTCTATGAAAGGTTTATGAAAGGTGAAGAAGTAAACCACGGCTGGGTAAACGACAGCGATTTTGAACCAGAGTTTGCAGAAAAGAACGAAGATTAAAATGGAAAAAATCTACTTTACCTTTCTAGAATCACCCATCGGTCCAATCAAGATTGTAGGCGATGAAACGCACATTACAGAAGTAGTTTTTGTTGAAGAAGCTGGAAATCCCTCTAAAAATATCCCAAACCATTTGAACAACTGTAGGGAACAATTAAGCGCCTACTTTCAAAATAAACTCAAAGTATTTGATTTACCATTAAATCCGGCAGGAACTGATTTTCAAAAACAAGTTTGGCAAAAACTGCTTCAAATTCATTATGGCAAAAGTCAATCATATAAAGCAATTGCCCATCAACTCGGCGATGTGAAGAAAATTAGGGCGGCGGCCTCTGCCAATGGCAAAAACCCAATTGCCATTATCATTCCTTGCCATAGGGTCATTGGCAGCGATGGGAGTTTAACGGGTTATGCTGGGGGACTAGAACGCAAAGAATGGCTTTTGAAACACGAGGGTGTAATAAAGCAAAATAACGAGCAACTAAGTTTGTTCTAAAGCCCTATTCATCAATTAATTGTACTATTTCAATAAGTTCCTATCAATATACCTGAATATTGAGTACAATGCTAGGATTTATTCTTTCAATTCATTAACTTTTATTAGGATTTTAGCAATCCCAGACTAATCTTAAAAAGATAATCCTCTCAGACTGAAACAGATTTCTACTAGCTATCGATCTGATGGTTATCTCCTTATGGATGTAACCAGTAATGACTATCATACCATTTTTTTAACCCTTAACTTATACACCGTATGAAAAACATTACTGAAAAGAGAAATGTCAAACTCATTGAAAGAGAAGAAGTTGGCATAGAGCCAGCTTTTCCCAAAGAGTACGAACCAATTATTTCATTAGCCATTATGGTAGGCGCTGTATTCTTAATAGGATATTTGCTACTCAGTTCAGGATTTTTTGGCTAACCACGTATAAGAAGTTTTTATTTTCCAATCTCCAATAGATAGTCGTGTAGGATGAGCACGGCTTTCTTTATTTTAACGTGAGGTTTTTACTTAAAAGTCTAATAATCAATAACTTAAGACGTCATGCTGACCACGTCATGCTGACCACGTCATTCCGAACGAAGTGAAGGAATCTGAAAGCTATTAGCAAACAGTTTGCCGCTTCGGCGGTCCGATTCACTCCAACGCATAATCAACCCTTCAGTTCGCAAGGACGATTTTTTTGAAGGGTATTTGGCTCAAATTCCAGAAACCTCACGTTATTTTAGACTGATTCTGCTTGTGGATTTAGCAAATAAACAAATCCAAAAATAACCAAAAAGATAGTACCCGACTAGATTGAACTTGGCTACTCCTGCTCTTCAACGGTTTTTTCTAAACTATTTACCATGGAAGTATTGAAGTACCCCACTACTTTATCAGTAGTTTGTCCATTAAGTAAAATATTGGTTTTGGTATTAAATATGGGCGATTGAAACAAGGCCTGTGTACCGCCCTCTCTGTTGGTTAAATCTGCCACATCAGCCAAAAATTGAAAAGCCCCATTGGTTATAGACCAAATTTCTACCCGCACCACATCGCCGGGTTCAAAAGGCGGTAAGGCCTCTTCGTTTTCGTCCTCGTCGTTCGGATTAATGCCCTCTCTAATCGGACTAATAAAAGTAAACCCGTCAAAATTACCACCGGCACTAAAAGCGGCATCGTAAGCTAAATTGATCTCAGAAGGCTTCCCGAGGTATTCCCCATTTTTATAAGAACGGATCCAGTATGTATCGCCAGGACCCGTAAAATCTCTAGCGTAAAATTGGGCGTAATAACCAGCCGGCTGCCCTAAATCTTCCTCTCTTTTCTCTACCACTATAGAATCCACCGTTGGGCTTCGGTTTGCCTCAGAGACCGCAGAATATACATCGCCATCCAAATTGATTTCTAATTCGTAAATGCGATTGGTGTTTACAAAAGAAAAGCTACTTTCATCTCCCCATACATATTTTCCCGGTTCGGTTTCATTGAACTCAAAGGTGTTTCCCAAATCATCAGATACTACGATTTCAGCCCCGCTTCGAGCAGGAGGTTCACTTTGATCGAAATAAGAAGTCGTCTCTTGAATATAAATAACCTGTTCGCCTGATTTGCTATGCAACCAAGCATCAATCGTAACCAAAGGTTCTAAGGGGTCTAGAGTTGGCGTTATTTCGTCTTCACAAGCCTGTAAGGCTAAAAAAAGTCCCAACAAGGTATAAATACTTATCAAGCGATTTTTAGCAAATACAGAAAAACAATTGATTTTCATAGCTCTATTTTTAAATAATTGATTTTTGATGATGAACAATACTTTACGTGTCTTCATCTCCAATTAAAATTTAAAGTTATAAGAAACAGCAGGAATGATCGATCCAAAAATAGCTACTTGGAAAGCTTGGGTCAGGTTGTTATCCCTTGGTACATCTGGTTGGGTAAAGTAGATAGAAAAAGGATTTCTTCTATTGTACACATTATACAATGAAAATACCCAGTAAGAATCGTTTTTCCGATTTTCTTTTTTCTTAGGATACAAGGTAGCTGAGAAGTCTAGTCTATGATAATCTGGTATGCGGACGTTGTTTCTTTTATTGCTGTTGCTGTGCGGCACAATGTAGCCTTGTACTTCTAACCTACTGTTCGGAAAAGTGGCCGGTGTGCCACTGTTGTAAGCAAAATTCATTGAGAAAGTCCAGCGATTGTTGAGTTTGTAAAAACCTACTAAGCTTAAATTATGCAATTGGTCAAAACGGTTGGGATACCATTCATTGTTATTAATTCCATTTACCAACCTTTCTGAACGGGCAAGTGTATAACTCAACCAACCTGTAAACTTTCCTGTATTTTTTTTGAGGTAGAATTCTGCACCAAAAGCCCTGCCTTCGCCTGCCAAAAGATCGCCTTCTAAAAAACGATTGATCAACAAATCTGCCCCATCAATATAGTCTACAATATTTTGTATGTCTTTGTAGTAAACTTCTACTGAGGCCTCATAGGCATTTTCTTTTAGGTTTTTGAAGTAACCTAGCGCAATTTGATCAGCTTGCATGGGCCTTATGTTGTTTGTACTGGGTGTCCAAACATCTAGTGGGTTTGAGGCGGTTGTATTAGAAACCAAGTGAATGTACTGCGCGGTTCTGTTATAGCTCGCTTTGATTGAAGAAGTAGCATCTAGCTGATATTTCATACTAAACCGAGGCTCG
>CAKZMZ010000541.1 GCA_937129345.1 uncultured Thalassovita sp.
TAGAGCATCTCCCTTTTAAGGAGAGGGTCCTGGGTTCGAACCCCAGCGGGATCACAAAAGGCATCCAGATAGGATGCCTTTTTTGTTTTCTGCTAAACCATCTAACACCCGATAATTTTCCTGCTCTTTTGTTTAGTGTTTGATGTACTTCTATTTAGTAGTACTCTTAAGGTTTTAAGGGTAAGTAGCGAGGCGCCCAAAATTAATACAAATATAAGGCACCACATCGCTATACTACCGGGCAGGCGCTGTATGCCCATCAATTTCAACAACAAAAATTTATAACCCACATCAAAATAATCGTGTACGAAATACACACCAAAACTATAAACGGCGATTTTATCAAAAATCTTAGCGGTATGCTCTTTTAAACCAGCACTATTTTCTTTAAGCAAGAGCAAAAGGCAAAAGATAAATACGATTTTTTGTATGTAAAAAGTCTTGCCAGATGGATACAGATAGGCTAGTAAAAAGCTTAGCATCCCGAGAAGATAAAGCGCTGATCGCCATTTGTTTAAAATATGGAAAAGAATTTTTTTATGCTTACTCACTAGCATACCTAGCAAGTAAATAGGTAAAAAGTGTATAAAATTTTGAATTATCTGAAAACCATTGCCTCTACCAATAAAAAAAGAAGTGACCAGTAAAAAAGGCAATACTAGCTGATAGGTAAGTTTGTATCGATCTAATCTAATTAGTAGAGGAGCGGATATGTAAAAAAAGGCCAGCATAGGAATGAACCAATACGGTCTTAAATGGCTGCCTGTGATTAGATAAAAAAGCACTTGCAAGATTTCGTGCCATTCAGAAAAATCAGGGATTTCGGCCAATAAATGCCTTGGTGCCTTATCTATGGCAAGTCTACCAATGATTATCGGCATAGAGAAAATAAGGTAAGGCTGAAATACGAACTTGAATTTCTTCTTTAAATATACTCTTGTTTGGAATTTATAGGAGAGATGTTGGAATAAGAAGCCCGAAATAAAAACAAAAAGTAGGGTAGAGTCATCTAAAAGTACTCTTAAAATATGATGTATGTAATGGTTGCTGTTTTCCCAATTTAGCGAAGCATATACATGAATACCAACAATAAATAAGATGGCAATCCCTCTAAAATAGTGTATATAGCTCAGGAAATGCGTTTGTTGTGATGTTTGTAGTTTGTTCACTGCTAGTAGCTAGTACTTGAATTAAAAATATGTAATGTAATTAATATTGGCTATGCAGATTATTTCAGGGCAATTTTCATTCCGAGCATTTCACTTATATGATTTCATCGATTTTTAAGTCTTTATGATGCTCGCATTCTAGCGGAATAGATATTTTTCTTAACTTTCAGAGATATTTTTGTTCCACTTTAAACCAAACAAACAAATTGAACTCAAATGCTAAGGTTAAAGGAAAGGGCTGGTTTTGGGTGCCTACATTGTATTTTGCAGAAGGTATTCCTTACGTAGTGGTCATGACGGTCTCTGTGATCATGTACAAAAAGCTTGAGGTAAGCAACACAGAGATTGCACTTTATACTAGTTGGCTGTACTTACCATGGGTAATAAAGCCCTTGTGGAGTCCATTTGTAGACCTCATAAAAACAAAGAGATATTGGATCGTTGCCATGCAACTACTTATCGGGGCCGCTTTTGCAGGCGTGGCTTTCACCATTCCCACCTCTGAATTTTTTAGATATACCCTTGCGTTTTTCTGGTTATTGGCATTTAGCTCAGCGACACATGATATAGCTGCAGATGGTTTTTACATGCTCGGTTTACCAAAACATGACCAAGCTTTTTTTGTAGGGATAAGAAGTACCTTTTACCGATTGGCCATGATTACCGGGCAGGGTGTGTTGATTATCCTTGCAGGCTCTTTAGAAGGAGCTTTAGGTATAACCACAGGTTGGATGGTTACATTTGGTATTCTCGCAGCCTTGATGCTCGCTTTTATGGTATACCATGCTTTTATGTTACCTAGACCTGAAATACTACAGCAAACTACTGAGGTTTCAAGAAAAAATATTTTAAATGAGTTTGTGCAGACCATCACGCTTTTTTTTAAAAAAGAGGGCATTATTGCTATGTTGGCCTTTCTGCTTTTATTCAGGTTTGGCGAGGCACAATTGGTAAAAATGGCATCTCCCTTTTTGTTGGATGAGGTTTCTGAAGGCGGCTTGGCACTTAGTACTGCAGAAGTGGGCATTGTGTATGGAACCATAGGTATAATTGCCCTAACCATTGGCGGAATCTTAGGAGGTATTGTAGTTTCTAGAAGGGGTTTGAAATATTGGTTGTGGTGGATGGTGCTCTCTATTAATTTACCTAATGCTGCATATATCTATTTATCATTTGTAAGACCCGAGTCTTTTTATTTGATAAGTACCGCCGTTGCTATTGAGCAATTTGGCTATGGCTTTGGTTTTACGGCGTACATGTTATACATGATCTACATAGCTGAAGGCCCATACAAAACTGCTCATTTTGCGCTTTGCACTGCTTTTATGGCATTAGGTATGATGCTGCCAGGTATGTTCAGTGGCGCTTTGCAGGAGATGATCGGATACCAAAAATTCTTTGTTTGGGTAGTGGTTTCTGCTATTCCCGGGTTCATAGCTGCGTATTTTATCCCGCTTGATGCTAACTTTGGCAAAAAAACGGAAACCGAGCAACAAACATGACTTCAGTAAAAAACCAATCGCGTACCAATTATAGAAGACCGCCATTCTTAAATATTTCAGATACCTCTTGGGCTGATGAACAGCTGCGCAAGCTAAGCTTGGAACAAAAAATAGCTCAATTACTGCACGTTGCGGCCTATTCTAATAGAGATCAAGCGCATTTAGACTACCTGCAAGAACTGGTAGAAGAAGAAGATATAGGTGGGCTTATTTTTTTTCAAGGAAATCCTAGGGCTCAAGCTCAAATGACCAACAATTTACAGGCTAAGGCCAAGATGCCGCTCTTGATTTCTATTGACGGAGAATGGGGCCTTGCCATGCGCTTGAACGATACCATTGCTTTCCCCTATCAATTGGCTTTGGGAGCCATAAATCAAGATAAAAATGACCTGATTTACGAAATGGGAAGGCAAATTGGTAAGCAATGTAAGGCCTTGGGCATACATGTAAATTTTGCGCCAACGGTAGATATCAACAGCAATCCCGCTAACCCGGTAATCGGGTTTAGGTCTTTTGGGGAAGACAAGCATTTGGTGGCAGAAAAAGCATTGGCCTACATGCAAGGCATGCAGGACGAAGGGATTTTGGCCTGTGCCAAGCATTTTCCAGGACATGGCGATACTGATAGCGATTCGCATTTTACTCTGCCGCTGATCAACCATAGCAAAGCCTATTTGCATGAGAATGAATTGTATCCTTTTCAAAAACTGTTAGACCATGGTGTGGGCAGTATCATGACAGCCCACTTAAACGTACCTGCTCTAGAGTCAGAAAAAGGCGTGCCTTCTACCTTATCGCATTCTATTGTTACAGATTTGTTAAAGCGAGAAATGGGCTTTGAAGGATTGGTGTTTACCGATGCTTTGGATATGAAAGGCGTTTCTTCAAATTATGTACCGGGTGAAATAGAGACAAAAGCCCTATTGGCGGGTAATGACTTATTGCTTTTTACAGTAGATGTTGCCAAGGCTAAAAAGGGAATTGTAGATGCGGTAGAGCAAGGGCTCATTACCGAGAAAGAGATTGAGGAGCGATGCTATAAGCAGCTTTTGGCAAAACAATGGGCAGGTCTAGATAATTATCAATCAATAGACGAAAAAGTTTTGGAAAGTGAGATGCATAATCGTACTGCTATTGAATTGAATCAAAAATTGGCAGAGCAGGCCATTACAATGTTTGCGGCAAGGGAGGGTTTTTCCCCAATTAAAGAAGCTGAAGAATTGATTTTGTTCAATGTATTTGGTGATCCCGATGCAGAAGTTAAATTGGTAGAAGCCTTTGATGCCTCATTGATGCATCATTTTAAAGGCAAGAAAGCAGAAAATATTGAAGATGGTCTTAATGATGAATCTCATACTTTATTTACCAAGCTATTACAAGAACATTGCTCTGCGAAAGTTTTAGACTTTTTCTATAAAGATAAGGCTAAGGCCAAAGGCATTTCGGCCAAAAAGGTGGTGGGTAGAAAAGTTATCGCACTCCACTTAACAGGGATGAAAACTGCCTCAGGTTTTGGAGTTACAGAGACCATGCATCAGTTGATAAATGATTACTGTAATGACTCTGATGCTTTTTTTATAGTTTTTGGAAATGTATATGCTCTTAATGTACTTGAACCGCTTAAAAAAGCTAAGAATCTTCTTTTGTGCTATCAAGACAGTAAGGAGATGCAAAAGGCTGCCTTTAGCGTATTGGTAGGCGAAATAGAAGCCAAAGGCAAATTACCTGTAAACATAGCTTAGAGTATAATAGAAATAATCAAAAAAGTAGCAATCAGTAGCTGCTATTGAAATACAACAAATCTCTTGATAAAAATTTGTTTACAATCGTAGGGGGTAATCTAGACGCTTATGAGGCACTATCTACTGCAATAAGAAAAGTGAAGGCGGCGGATAAGTTAAAATTTTAGTTGATGTCGCTCTTAGTAAATTACAATTGGGTAAGTTTCGTTTATTTGTAAAGATTCTTTTGTAAAAGTTTTTCCTTTTTGTAAAGTGAGCAATTTGTATTGAACAAGTACAAAAAGCTTGAGCAAGCTTGATATGATAAAAATATATTGCTGTATTTATGTGTATATAATCAGGACAAAAATTTAATTTATTTGTTAAATACAAAAAATGGAGATACTCTACACAAAAGAGGCTCTCCATAAATAATATAATTGTAGGATATTAATTTTCTTCTTCTAATTCCTTAACTGCATCTTTTACTTTCTTATAACCAGGATCAAACAACTTACAGGCTTTAAGATAATAGAATAACATCTCTTCTAAGGCCATTTTATCGAATTTTTTTGCAGTTTCAGTCGCTTTCTCATTAAAGAATATGTCTTTAAGATAGCTGCCTATCCAAAGAATGGTGGTTGTATTGGCTTGTCGTGCTTCTAACAACTTATGCAATACATTGTAAGCTTCTGCAAATTCCTGATTTTTGATCAACTGCTTAGTATAAGATTTTACGTAACTTATACAATCAGTACTATGCTGCCCGTCAGTGATTTCGAACAGCGCTTGCTCTAATTTTTTTTCGCTTATGCCACTCAAGGTATTAGAATTAGATTCCATGTTATCATCATTTTGTGAAGTACCCATAAAGTTGTGGTTATATTCCTGATAGTTGTTCGTTCCTTCCATAATTGATTAGTAAAGTTTCAACAAAGCCAATGTACTCTAAGAATATTTTGTGCATTAAAACTGTTCAGCAATTAATTGTAAAAAAATTTGTGTGTACAAATAGTTTGCTTTGTGTAACTAAATTTAAACAATGCGCAGAAAAAATAAAATCTTACTAAGCCCTTAAAGTGCCTATAATTGCTATTTAAAGGTGGTTTTTATAAGAAGAAAAAATTATTTTGTACAAAAATTTGGCAGTAAAGTTTTTGGGCAGAAGTGCTTTAAAAAAGCAATGGCACCGATTACTAAGCTAAAAATTATTGAGCAGTGTACCGATTATAAGAAATCAAATTTACATTATGTTACAGTGCACATTGAAAAATGGCATAAGGTATTATTGGCTTATGTCACGCTTTGTTATAGTCCTAAAACTCTAAGTAAAGAGATCTTTGGCGGATTGTTTTATTTGAAAGTGTTGTGTAAACGCTTTAGAGGTTTTTTAGGGCATCTTTTATTGCCTGTACATTCTTTTTTGAGTTACCGATAAATATTTTATCGCCTATTACAAATACTGGTCTCTTTAAAAAAGTGTATTCTTCTAGTATTAGTTTTTTGTAGTCTTCTTCGCCAAGGGTTTGTTCTTTTAGGTTTCTTTCTCTGTATTTACGGGCAGTTCTGCTAAAGAGTGCTTCATAGCTACCGGCGATTTTAGACAATGCCTCTAATTGCTCGGCATTTATTTGTTCATGTTTGATGTCTTGTGTCTCAAAACTTTCATCCACGGCAACTTCTTTTATTATTCTAGTACAAGTGTTGCAGGTGGAAAGAAAAAATACCTTCTTCATCTTTTATTTAATGGTTTATTCATTTTTTTCGATGCTACAAATAAAATATTGATTGCAAAGGCGCTTGCAAAGGCGCTTGCAAAGGCGCTTGCAAAGGCGCTTGCAAA
>CAKZMZ010000542.1 GCA_937129345.1 uncultured Thalassovita sp.
TGATGACCGCATCGTAATTGGCCACAGCATCGTTTAAACGGTTCATAAAACGAGACACCTGCCCTTTTTGGAAGTAAATATAGTCTGGGTCTAAGGGTTGGTTTTGCAATGCTGCATCGTAATACTGCATGGCCTGAGGGTAATTTTTGAGCACGTAGTAACAATCGGCTAACCTTACTAGCGCATCTACTTGCTTGTTTCTATCTGAATTCTGCCCCGCATTGTTGATGAACTGTAGAAAGAATCTCGATGCGCGCTCATAATCTTTGCTGTTGTAGTATGCATAGCCTATCCCATACGTGGTTTCTTGGTAAAGGGGGGATGCCGGCGAAACTTTATCGTAATAAAAAATGGCGGAATCGTACTTATTGCCTATAGAGTAAGTTTCTCCTAGCCAAAAATTGGCCGCATTATTAATTTGAGGCTCCCTTTGGTAGGTAAGTGCCTCGCTTAAAGCGGTTACTGCAGAACGGTAATTCTCATCATTAAAATCTTGCACAGCTTTATTAAAAGCAATTTCTTGATAAGCCCCCTGCAGTCTCGCATTTTTATTTTTTACTTGTTTTAGGTAGGACAAAGCCTGTTCGTAATCTCCCGTGTTTAAGAAGGCATCACTCGCTAATGAAATAACCTCTTGCTGATGCGGACCATTGCTAAATTGATCTAGGTAGTACTCTCCTCCTTCTATAGCATCGCTAAAGCGGCCAACATCATACGTGACTTTTACATAATAAAATGCCGCTTCTTCTTGTACTTTAGGATCAAACACCATTTTTCTACTTCGGTCAAAGGCCAAAATAGCGGGATCTTTATCGTCACTAGCAATGTAAGCCAAACCCAAGTGAAAAGCCCCTGCCTGCCCCAAAGTGTCTTCGCCATTGGCTGCTTTTGAGAGGAAATCTACCGCTGCTTTTGCTTCGTTGTTTTGTAATTTGGTGTAGCCTATGCTGTAATTGGTGCCCCTGTCTTCAGGAGTGGGTTCTTCATTTAAGTAAAGATTAAAATAGCTATTGGCGTTGGCATAATCTGTTCTCAAAAAATAGCACTCACCAGCCAGTAATGTAAGGCCGGCGGGCGGATTATTTACTGCCCCTGCCAGTTCGAGCACCTCATTGTAACGCATTTGCCTGTAGTAAACCGCCGCAATCAATTCTATGGATTTGTCTCGGTAAGCGATATCGTTTTTGGAGCGCTCTAAATAACGCAGTGCTTCGTCATCGTTGCCTTCTTCGTAAGCCAAATAGCCTACGTAGTAATTGGCAGCGGGTGAGCGTTCGTGATTGGTATTGGCCACCAACAACAAGTAGTTTTTTGCTTTTCGATAATCTTCTAAAATAAAATGCGTGTAACCCAACTTAAAAGCGGCTTCAATGTCTTGGTCGTCCTGTACACTTTCTAGCGAGGTATAAGAAAAGTTTTTGAGGGCTTCTTCATATTCGCCTCTATCGAAATAGTAGCTACCCAAAAAGAAATAGGCTTGTTGTGCCTTTGGGTGTGTAGGATAGTTGGCGATAAAATCGTTGACGCGTACCTCAAAATCAGATTGCTCTAAGTAAAGGGCACAAACTCCTGCATAAAAGCTAGATTGTATATAAAATTCTTCGGAGGCATCTTCTGATGCAGCCATATACTGTCTGAACTTTACCTGTGCAGCACGGTATTGTTCTTTCTCGAACAGTTCAAGACCATCTCTAAAAATTCGATTGAGGGCTTCATTGGTTTGGGTATTTTGCGCCATGCTTACAAAGCCAAAACCAAACATCAATGACAGCAACACTATGTATTTAAGCATAAATATATTTTAGGAAAATTTAGGTTCATCCAAAAAATTTCACCGTTATGGCAACCTCCGCTATAGCGGCAAAAAATCAACATTAGAAAAAATCAACTACGTTACTTACAGATTAAAAAACCATTAATGTGGCCTAGTTACGGTTGTTGTTATAAAAAAGTTACTTTCGAGCAGCAAAAAGTCTAGTTAAAAGCTCCATTCAAATATATAGCTTTTACAATGTAAAGCAGAATACTTTTAAGGAGATTCGGCAAAAATAAGCACAATTTTATTGCCATTTAAAGCATTAGGCGTATTTTATGATGCAAAAGTACTCATCTATCTAATTATCTTAATAGGATTGATGAAAACTCCAAAACC
>CAKZMZ010000543.1 GCA_937129345.1 uncultured Thalassovita sp.
CTCAGGCGAAACATGCAGCACTACTGTACCGAAACCTGTCCCGCTCATTCTGCCATCTGAGATGCGCACCATATCTTTAATACCTTTTTGAAGTAGTTTAGTAGGCAAGCCCATATTGCCAACTTCAGGCATGCCGGGGTAACCCTTCGGGCCTACATTTTTTAAAACCATCACGCTGTTTTCATCAATTTCTAGCTGAGGATCGTCTATTCGGGCTTTGTAATCGTCTATATCTTCAAAGACTACCGCCTGTCCGGTATGCTTCATCAAAGAATTAGTTGCCGCCGATGGTTTGATGACCGAACCATTTTCAGTAAGGTTACCCTTTAAAATCACCACTCCTGAAATGTCATTAAATGGTTTGTCTATGTTAGAAATGATGTTTTCATCATAGCAAGGTGCTTCGCTAAAGTTATCTTCTACGGTTTTGCCATTTACCGTAAGGCAAGACTTATGCAGCTTAGGCAGCAATTCTTTAATAATCACGGGTAAGCCGCCTGCATAGTAAAAATCTTCCATAAAATACTCGCCAGAAGGCTGCAAGTTGGCCAATAGCGGAATGCCATCTGAAAGTCTATCGAAATCATCTATATTTAGGTCGATGCCGATTCTGCCGGCTATGGCCATAAGGTGTATTACAAAGTTGGTAGATCCACCAATAGCTGCATTTACCATAATGGCATTTTCAAAAGCTTCTTTGGTAAGCACATCGGATAATTTACGGTCGGCTTCCACCATTTTTACAATCTCACTACCTGATTTGTGGGCCAATACCTTTCTTGCTGCATCGGGTGCAGGAATCGCCGCATTGCCCGGAAGCGAAAGCCCCAAAGATTCTACCATACAAGCCATAGTAGAGGCCGTGCCCATTACAGCACAATGTCCGTCGCTGCGGCACATACCCGCTTCAAATACACGCATTTCTTTATCATCTACTTCTCCTGCTCGATAAGCCTCACTCATGCGCCACACATCAGAAGTGCTCACGCTTTTGCCTCTGTACCTGCCAGTGAGCATCGGGCCACCAGAAACTACAATGCTTGGTAAGTCCACGCTGCACGCACCCATTACCAAAGAAGGTGTGGTTTTGTCGCAACCACAAAGCAGCACGACCCCGTCTAAGGGATTGCCCCGTATGCTTTCTTCTACATCCATAGAAGCTAGGTTACGGTAAAGCATGGCAGTGGGCTTGATCAAGGTTTCTCCTAAAGACATGACAGGGAATTCTAGGGGGAAACCGCCAGCCTCATAAACGCCTTTTTTTACATGCTCCGCCAGCTCTCTAAAATGAGAGTTGCAAGGGGTTAACTCAGACCAAGTGTTACAAATTCCAATAACAGGTCTTCCATCGAATTCAAAATCAGGAATGCCACTTTTTTTCATCCAAGAGCGGTAAATAATACCATCTTTCCCTTTTCTTCCAAACCAAGCGCTGCTTCTCCTTTTTTTATTTTCCATTTTCATTAATAGTGGTTATGGTAATTGTTTAAGCATCAATATCTTTATTTTTATGGTAAAAAGAAAGCAATTGAGTAGTGGCTTTTAGACTTTTTTATCAGAGAGTAAGAGAGATTTAGAATATAGATATGTTGAATCTGATATTATATTTTTTAAAGAGAAGAAATCAGAAGTAATGAACCAATACAGAACAATTGGAGATTTACACAATATTGGAAAGCATATTTGTTCACATTTTCATTGGCAGTTTTTTTCTCGCAAGGTATTTTTTGAAACAAGCAAAGATTAAAAAGTCAATTGACGGTACTGAAGTAAAATGGACAGCTTTTCTACACTTATGCTAAATATTGAGAACTCTTTCTAGTTCTGCCTGAAAAAGAATACTTCTCCGCCGAAATTATAAAGGGATTTTTCAATTTTTGCGACCAAATAGGTTTAAAAGGCCAAGTTTTAGATGAGCTTACTACTATAAATCGTAACAGTGCATACTTTGTTATAGATGAAGATTCTATCTTCAACTTTCTAGAGATACTTAGAGCAAACGAGTATGAACTGAATAAAGATGTAGGCCTTGTATCACTTTTTGAGAAAGATTATTTAGAATATTTGTGCAACGACATTACTTCTATGGATTGGTATGGGGAAAATCTTATAGAATCTTTGATAGGCCATGTGTTAAAGCGCGAAAAGACTCAAAAGAAAAATTCCATTCAGATTATATTGAGAAACTCACTTTAATTTAAATAGGTAATTATCTGGCAATACAAATTACTTGGCGCTTAGGTAAAAATCACTAATTTAGTAAATGATGGCTTGCTCAAAATACAGGTAGCAAGCTATCTAAAGGTTTAATAAATCAATAAGCGCCTTTTTATTTTCCAAAAGCTAAGGTACTTGCTATTTAAATAGAGTAAATCTGCCTTAGAAAAGTAGCCCTTTTTGTTTAAGGCGGTACTACAAATCACAATAGACCATGCTAAAAACAAACATCTTTAAACTCATTATTTTGGTTTGTTTTTTTTCCTGCCAAGAGCAAAGCGATGCCCTGTTTCAACTCAAAACCGATACAGGAATCAACTTTAATAATGCAATTGAGGAGAACGACAGCATGAATATTTTGGAGTTGGAATATTTTTATAGAGGTGGGGGAGTAGCCATTGGCGATATAAATAACGATCAATTGCCAGACGTTTTGCTTGGCGGCAACATGGTGCCTTCTAGATTATACCTTAACAAGGGAAATCTACAATTTGAAGATGTCACCGAAAAGGCAGGTTTGCTTACCAAAAGATGGGTCAACGGCATAAGCTTGGTAGACATCAACCAAGATGGGCTTATGGACATTTACCTTTGTGTAGGTGGTTCTAATAACCCGAATTTAAGAAAAAATCATTTTTTTATTCAGCAAGCATCTAAAAATGGCATTCCTACTTTTAAAGACGAAGCCATACAAATGGGCTTAGATGTAAATAAAAGCACTACACAAGCCGCTTTTTTCGACCACGATTTAGATGGCGACTTAGATGTCATACTCATCAACACTGACCCTGATTCTAAAAACCCCAATGTAGTAAGGCCAAAAACCACAGATGGTACGGCCAATAATACCGACCTTTTTTTTGAGAACCGATTAAATGAAGCGGGTTATCAAAAATTTATAGATATAAGCCAACAAATGGGAGTTTTGTACGATGGTTTTAGCTTGGGCGTATCGGTTACAGATATCAATATGGATGGATGGCCCGATATTTATATTGCCAACGATCATTTGAGCAATGACATTCTTTACATCAATCAACAAGGGAAATCCTTTGTGAACCAAGCCAACAAGGCCTTAAAAACACAGAGCTATTTTAGCATGGGTGTTTTTTCAAAAGATATGGACAACAATGGCCTTAACGACATCTTTACGCTAGACATGCTGCCCGAAACTTACGATAGAAGGCAGCGCATGATGATGGCCATGAACCTCTCACGTTTTCAATTGACCAAAATGTATGGCTACCAGCCGCAGTTCATGAAAAACACCTTACAAACCAATATCGGTACAAATGATGGTGGAGAGGCACAATTTGCAGAGGCGGCACAATTTGCAGGCATACATGCCACAGATTGGAGTTGGGGTAGCGCAGTGGCCGATTTCAATATGGATGGCAACAACGACATCATCATTACCAATGGCTATGCGCGCA
>CAKZMZ010000544.1 GCA_937129345.1 uncultured Thalassovita sp.
AGCCAGTGATAAGAAGACTCACCAAGCATCAGTATACCAACTCCTTACAGCAGGTACTCAACATGCCAGTAAACTTTGGAGCCGTGCTACCCGATGATGCTAAGTCAGAAATGGGTTTTTCTAATAATGGGAAGGTCTTGCAAGTTTCACCATTGCATATCGATTATTACAAGCAAATAGCAAGAGAAGCTTTAGAAAAAGCCATTGTTCCAGCAGAAAAGCCAGCGGCTACCCATTACAGGATTAAATTTGGAAAGGGCATAGGTAAAGGTAAGCCAGCAGGTGCTATTGGAGGTTACCAAAGTGCGCCTATCAATCCGGATGATTTTATTGTTGAGATATTAGATGAAAATGGGCAGCCTAAGGTTGGTGCCGACAGTCTGGAACAAGCAAAAATTGATGAAATAAAGAAGAACATAGGTATTGGTATGCGGGGTTCTACAGCCGACCGCTATGAGGTAGTTGATGAAGGCATTATTTTATATTCTGCTTTGCCCCATAAAGAAGTAACGCCAAAGTCTTGGCAAGGGCCATCGCCGAATTTAAAGTTACTAGTGAAGGATTACTATCCAGAAGAGGGAGCATTTGAATTTAGGGTAAAGGCCTCTAAAGGGTATCAATGGTATACTCAAAAAGAAGGTTTTATGGCGCTTAGAAAGGCGCAAGAAGCCAAGGACTTAGAGCAAAAAATTGAATTGCTTGCCCAAGATGCTAGCAATAAAAATAACCTAGTAAAGAAGGGCAATTGGTGGGCGCCCAAAAATCTGACAGAAGAAAGCAATGCTGTTTTTGTTTTTGAAGCTCCAGAAGATGGTTATTATCAATTCGATTTTGAGCATCCTTATGCAGGCCAAGATGCCATGCCATCTTTGCGCTTGCAAGTAGATAGAAATCGACTGCAAGAAAGACTGCACTTGGATCCTGCATTAGAGACGGCTGCTAAGGTACAAACACCCATTACTTTAGCATATCTGAAGAAAGGAGAACACAAATTACAGATTGGAGGTAAATTCTTTATAGGTTTTAGCAAAGTAGTCATCACCCATTTTAAAGAGGCGCATCCATTGGCTAAAAAGCTAGCAGCAGAAGCGGAAGAAAGTCGTGCCAAGTACGATAAGGACATTCCTGTACTAAGAACTTTTGCTGGTTCGAGAACCGACGATGGCATGGACTATAAAACTTTTGATGATTTTAAATATGTAGAAGCCCCCTTAGGTAAGTGGGAAACCTATACTTTTAAAGACAATTTGGAAAACTTGCCAATTCCTGAAATAGATACTGTAGAGACCGAGATTTTAGCCAATATTATGATCATAGGCCTGTGGAATGATTTCTTGGTAAAAGACAATCACGACTCGGGGCCACCTCTACTCATTAACGAAATAGAATTTATAGCGCCTTATTATCCAGAATGGCCAACTAAAAGCCATTCAGATATCTTCTTCGCTTCAAGTAATGAAGACGACAAAGAGACCTATACCCAGGAGATATTGACAAAGTTTATGGGAAAAGCTTTTAGAAGACCGCTCAATAAGGGCGAGCTTACCCCATACATGGATTTTTGGAGGAGTATCAAAGACGATTATCCAAGATACGAAGATGGTGTAAAAGAAGTGTTGATAGCCGTTCTTTGCTCTCCCAAGTTCCTCTATCTCGCTGAACCTGAAAAAGAGACTTCAGACAGGGAAAAAGAGTATTTATTGGCTTCCAAATTATCTTACTTTTTATGGAATGCTCCTCCAGACGAAACTTTGTTGGCCTTGGCTGAAGATGAAGATTTAAGTGATAAAGACGAACTGCGAGATCAGGTAAAACGCATGGTACAAGACGATAGGGTTTGGCATATGGTACGCAACTTTACCAACGAGTGGCTGCGGGTAGATCGCCATGAGGCCATGAGTGTAAATGTGAACGAATATCCAGATTTTACCCGCTTTGTAAAAGAGGATATGTCTGAAGAGACCTATCATTTTGTACATCATGTATTACAAAAAGATAAGAGCATATTCAATTTGATTGAATCTGATTTTGCCATGCTCAACCAAAATTTGGCTGAATTTTATGGGATTGAGGGTGTGAAGGGAAGTCATTTTAGACCTGTAGCCGTAGAACCTACCATGCGTAGGGGAGGGCTACTTTCACAGGGGGCTTTTTTGAGCGGGCATTCAGATGGTACACAGGCACATGCCATTAAAAGAGCGGTTTGGTTGCGTTCTAAGATTTTGGGAGATCACCCGCCCGACCCGCCACCCAATGTACCAGAACTCGACCCAGAAACACCAGGCTTTGAGCAATTGACCCTAAAAGAACAACTTTTCTTGCATAGAGATAAGGCAGCCTGTATGGATTGCCACAAGAAAATCGATCCTTACGGCATTGTATTCGAAAACTACAATGCAGTGGGTCGCTTTCAAACAGTGGCCATGGAAAAGCCCATTGATGCCAAAACAGAATTGCCCGATGGCAAAAGGGTAGATGGCATTGACGAAATAAAATCGTATATTTTAAATCTGAAAAGTGATGACTTTACGCGTTCTTTAGTAAAGCACCTTTTCGCTTATGCCTTAGGTCGTGATGTTACGTTTGTAGATGAAAAGGAAATAGAGACCATTGTACAAAACGTAAAAAAGGACGGTTACGGATTTCAGTCAGTGATAGAGAATATAGTTATCAGCCCTTCATTTAGGGGTAATTTTAAAAGCAATACATTATGGGGAAGTCTTTCAAACTAAAAAGAAGAACATTTTTAAAAGGTTTAGGTGTGGCATGCATGCTGCCCTACTTAGAAGCTATGGGTGATCCTTTTGTATCATCTACAGCTGGAGAAGCACCTAAGCGCCTATGCTTTGTGTACTTTCCTAATGGTGTAGGCTTACCACCTGAAGGCAGTAGAAGTCACAACCTATGGAACTGGTTTCCTATAGGTTCAGGCAAGAACTATAAGTTTACAAGAACGCTTTCGCCGCTTTCTCCCCATAGGGAAGACATCTCCATTTTGGGTGGTTTGAGCCATCCGAAAAGTAGGCATCTGTTGGGCCACCTTGCTGGTGATACCTGGTTAACGGGTGGAGATTTGAGAGGCAGCGAATACAGAAACAGTATTTCAGTAGATCAAGTAGCCGCGCAAAAATTTAGCAAACATACGAGATACCCTTACTTAGCACTTTCTACCGATGGAGGTGTAGGGTATAAATCTAGGGTTTCTACCTTGTCCTTTGACCATACAGGCAAGCCCATTCCTACGGAGCATAGGCATAGAGCTATTTTTGAGCGCTACTTTGCACCCAACGGAGGTGGCACTACCTCGGCCAGAAGAAAAAGTCTAGAACAAGATCAAAAGATAGTTGATTTGATTTTGGCCGATAGCAAGCAACTGCAAAAGAGACTCGGTAAAAACGATCAACAAAAGCTCGATGAGTACATGACCTCTTTGAGTTCGGTAGAGGAGCAAATCCAGCGTAATGAAAAATGGCTCGATATCCCCATGAAATCATTCGATGCCAGCGACCTTAATTTCAATGTAAGTGCCACAGTGAATCCTGAGAGTTATATTCGCTCTTCGTTTGATTTGATGATTTTAGGCTTACAAACAGATTTAACCCGCGTAATGACCTACATGATGGCCAGAGAAGATGGCTTAGGTTTGGGAGAGAATTTCCCTAAGTTGGCGCTTGGTCTAAAAAGAGGCCACCATGCCATTAGCCACGATAAATCTACCAACCACTGGGAAGAATGGGGGCGTTACGATCAATGGTTGACCAAGCAATTTTCTTATTTTGTAGACAAACTCAAAAACACCTCAGATGAGTACGGTCCACTTATAGACAATACTCTAGTGTTGTATGGCAGTGCTTGTAGTAGTACACACGATGCGGTCAATTATCCATTGGTATTGGCAGGAGGAAAAAATATGGGTGTAAAACACGGAACCTATCAGCAATTTAACGATAAAGTGCCAATGTCTAACCTATTTGTAAGTATGTTAAATACCATTGGCATACAAACAGAAAGCTTTTCGGATAGCACCGGTAAATTAGAGACCGATATTTTAGGATAGACTTTCAATGAGGTTTGGATTAAAAAAGCTTCCTGAGTATAGCCGTTCAGGAAGCTTTTTTATTTGCCGTGTAATAAGTCTTATAGAGGAAAGGCTACCAAATTTGTAGAAATCGCATAGCGAGTATTTTTTACCGATTCATTGCCATATTATTACTTTCACAACCAACTGCTTTGTAAATCACTCCATCGCTTTTGGTAAATAAATAGAGCTCATTGTCGGTATCTACACCAAATCTGAGAGCGACTCTTTGTACACCGCTCAAGCTTTGGAAACTGGTCGTATCGCTTTCATTCTGCAGCCTAAGGTTGAGGGATTGAATAGGCGCTTGTGAGCCAAGTGCTAATTCATCTGTATCTACAAAAAATATTCGGCCGTTTACTATGTCACCCAAAATATACTTGTTCTTTAATTGGGGCATTTTTTCTCCGTGGTACACTTGCCCACCCACAATGGCATTGCCTTCATCGTGGTCGTACTGCGCTACAGGATAGATGAAATTATCAGTATTTCCTTCTGGCAAAGAATATACATGTTCTGCCTCTCCAGCAGTGCTAATGGCAAACGTGCCTTCGCGTTCTGGCCAACCATAATCGCCACCCGGAACCATAATATTAATCTCTTCTACTTGGTGTTGCCCTATGTCGGTAATGTACATGACCTTTTTTGTAGGATGCCAAGCCAAATGATGTGGGTTTCTAAAACCAAAACATAAAATTTCACCAACGGCTTCTGGATCGTTTACAAAGGGGTTGATGTCTGGTATACCATATTGCCCATTTTTGCTATTACTGCCCATAGGGTCAATTCTGAGTACTGACCCCCAAACCTTGTCTTTACCATGTGGTATATTGGGATGTCCGCCAAAAGCGGCTCCTCCATCACCGATTCCAATGTAAAGCAATCCGTAATCATCATCTCCAGGTTGGGCTGTAGGGTTAAAATTAATGTCTTGCATGCCGTGTATTT
>CAKZMZ010000545.1 GCA_937129345.1 uncultured Thalassovita sp.
TAGAAGCAGGAGCCAAATCTATCAGTTTTGTTGCCATGGCAACAGCTTAAAATAAAATGGGCATTCTATTTTCGACACCGTAAGAACTTTTACTAATTGCAGCCTGCTACGTATATTTATCAGTTTCAAAATTGCAGATAAATTATGATCAGCATTTATCAGAATAAAGAAAAACTGAAATGGATCATCGTAGCGATTGCTCTTTTAATCGGCTTTTTCTCGGTAATCTACACAAACTCATTGGTGCAGCACCTTGCTGACAGAGAAAGAAAGCAAATTAACCTGTTTGCCAGTGCTTTAGAATTTGTAGTGACTTCTGCCAGCGACGAAGAATTAAACTTTGTATTCACTGAGATTATTCATACTGAGTTATCTGTACCCTGTATCGTTACCGACGATAAAGGAGAGCCCATACACTGGAGAAATATAGATGTATCGCCCAGCTTGAGTGCAGAAAAGGAGAGCAAACTATTGTTGAACAAGATAGAAAGCATGAAAGAGGTTTACGAACCTATAGAGATCAATCTAGGGCCAGACTTTAGGCAATACATTTATTACGACAACTCAGAAGCCATTTTGCAACTCAGGTATTTCTCTTACATGCAAATAACAGGTATAGCCATTTTGGCAGTGCTGGCCTATTTTGTTTTTAGCAGTACACGCCGCGCTGAGCAAAATAGGGTTTGGGTAGGCCTTGCCAAAGAAACCGCACATCAGTTAGGCACACCTATTTCTTCGCTTATGGCTTGGGTTGAATATTTTAAAACGGACGAAAACTTTGACCATACCATTTTACCAGAAATCACTAAAGACATACAGAGGTTAGAAATGATCACCGCCAGATTTTCTAGCATAGGGTCAGAACCCGCTTTGTCTGAAGAAAATGTGCAAATTGCTGTTGAAAATATTGTGGGCTATTTGCAAAAACGCGTATCGAGCAAAGTAAAATTTAGCATAACGCCCAAATTTGGGCAAGACATGTCTGCAATGATCAATATTCCTCTGTTTGAGTGGATTATAGAAAACATCTGTAAAAATGCCGTAGACGCCATGAGCGGTATCGGTAAAATTGATATTTATCTGCGCAATTCTAAAGACGGGCGCTTTATTTACATAGATATCAGCGATACGGGCAAGGGCATACCAAAATCTAAAATCAAGTCAATTTTTCAACCAGGCTTTACCACAAAGAAAAGAGGCTGGGGCTTGGGATTGGCCTTGGTAAAACGCATTGTTGAAAACTACCACAGAGGAAGAATATTTGTTTTAAAATCTGAGCTAGACATAGGCACTACTTTTAGGATCTCCATTCCTAAAGAATAATTTAGCTTTTGCGCTCTTGGCTATTGATTAAGAATTTAATTTATGGACTTATGGAAGGATTAAAAATTATTGATACAGGAGACGGTTCACATACCTTATACAACAAGGCATTGGACGAAACCTATCATTCTACGCACGGTGCACTCACAGAGTCCCAACACGTATTTATTAAAGAAGGGCTTCAATTTAAGTTAGACACTTTAAACACCAAAGAAATTAGCATTTTGGAGGTAGGCTTTGGCACCGGGCTTAATGCTTTGCTAACTTGCTTAGAAGCAGAAAAAACACAAATAAAAATCTATTACCACACTTTAGAACCATATCCTGTAGATGCTGAATTGCTAGACTCGCTCAATTATACCTTAAACCTGCCACAAAAGGCAAAGGCCATTTTCAACGATTTACATCAGGCTACTTGGGAAGAAAGGCATTCGATTACTCCATTTTTAGATTTGCATAAGTTGCAAGCCACCTTAGAATCATTTAGAGAAAGAAATAAGTTTGATGTAGTTTATTTTGATGCATTTGCCCCAAGAAAACAGCCTGAGTTATGGGAAAATGCCGCACTATCTTGTGCAACAAATTCACTAAAACAACATGGCGTATTTGTTACGTACAGTGCAATGGGTGCATTAAAAAGAAATCTGAAAGCCTTGGGCTTGGAAGTTTCATCAATTTCAGGCCCTCCTGGAAAAAGAGAAATGACCAGGGGCATTAAAATTTAAAATTAAATTGATGGCTTTATGGTCTCTTTAAACACAAATTTTTCTTTATATTTAAAATTGCAGTTCATACCGACATACCTAGACAAAGTAAATCTCTGTCATCAACAATTTTTTAGAACTTTGTGCTTTTTTAGTTTGAATTATTAAGGCCCTTCAACTTTTTATTTTCCATTTATTTAGACTTTTCTATGCTTAGTCGCATTAAGGATCTACCAATACAAATTGTACTTTTTGGGGCGATACTATTTAGTTCGATTTTCTCATTTGAACACCTAAGCGCTCAGGTTTCGCCAAAGAGAGAGTTTAGGGCCATTTGGGTTACAACACTCAATAATGCAGACTGGCCTTCAAAAAAAGGACTGCCTGTTGAAAAGCAAAAAGAGGAGTTTATCTATTTGTTAGATCAATGTGCAGAGAGTGGTATCAATGCCTTGGTAATACAAATTAGGCCTTCTGCAGATGCCTTCTATCAAAGTAATTATGAGCCATGGTCTGAGTGGCTCATGGGTAAACAAGGCATGCCGCCGCCCAAAGGTTATGATCCTTTGGAGTTTATGATTACAGAAGCACATCAAAGACAGATAGAAATACATGCTTGGCTCAATCCGCTTAGAGCTGTTTATAGCAGGTACAGCGACGTGCACGATAGGCATATTTCTAAGGTAAGACCAGAATGGATTTTGAACTACAGTGGGATGAAGCTTTTTGATCCTGGCATACCCGAAGTAAGAGATTACATATGCAAAGTCGTTTTTGACCTCGCCAACCGCTACGATATCGATGGCTTACATTTCGATGATTATTTCTATCCTTACCCCAAACCAGATGAAAAGCTAAAAGATG
>CAKZMZ010000546.1 GCA_937129345.1 uncultured Thalassovita sp.
TAAGTTGGTTATTTCAATTTCCTGCCAGTCTTGCCCCCCATTTTCGGTTTTTAGCAATACGGTTTTATTCTGGCAAGTATTAGGGCAGCCTGTTACATCGTTTACGGTGATTATGCCAAAGTTCTCATCTTTAAAAATCATACTTCTAGGGAGCAGGTCTATACCAATTTCTAAATCGGTCCAAGTTTCGCCACCATCTGTGGTTTTAAAAACTTCTATAAAGCCACCTACATTGTTACTCCCTAATGCATAGCCCACTTTATGATCAATAAACTGAAAGGATTGCACGCGGCCATTAAAATTGATTTCGCCTATGGTATCGACCTCAAAACCTGCCGGTGGTAAAATCTCATTGCTATACTCGCAAGCATCGCCTAATTCGGTGTTGCTCAATCCATCGTTTAAAAAATCATCGCTGCATGATATGAGCATCATCATGACGGCTTGAAGTAGGATTAGTTTTTTCATAGCGCTTCTATTAGGTTGATTTTAGGTCGGAGTAATCAAAAAAATTACCCGAGCACACCTTCACATAAATTTAACTTTGAAATCAGTACGTAACGGCTACCTAATTCGCTCACAAAAAATCCTGCTCATTTAAATCTGGCATTTAAGGTTAAGAAATAAAAACCAACACTATACCGCAAAGAGCAAAAAAAAGCCATCCCTTTTGGGATAGCTCATTTATGTATTAAAGTGCGTTCTTACAGCAAAATAATCAATAGTATGATGAGTATTACAGCACCTGTACTTAAGTAGACACCGCCACTGAGAGCTTTACTTTTTAATACCTTTGCTTCTTTCTTGACATCTCTAATTTTTGCACGCAATGCTTTCTTTTCTGCCGGAGTATCGGCGAGTTTTTTGGCCTCCTTCAGCGCGTGTACCTTAGCCTTTAGTTCACTAAGTGCCAGCTCGTACTCTTCACGCGTTATGTTTTCTTCTTCGGGGACCGATTTATTGCTGTTGCCATCATTGGCCATAAGCGGTGTGTAGCTTACAAAAGCCATTAAAGAGGCAAAAAATAACAGTTTTAATTTCATGATAAGTGCAATCTTTAGTTGAAAAAATAAGTGCTAAGTTTAGCGGTATTGGATAGTAGTTTTAGAACTTGCTATAGTATGAATTGTTTAAATCCGCATAATAGGCGCTGTTACGACTACTTTTGATTGGGTGTAAGTAAAAAAATCACTTTTATTCTTATAAACAACTTTACAAAGTATTTAATTAGCCGTTCATATTTTGCAAACCTGAATAGAGTTCATAAAACCTCTTTTATCCATAATACCAGAATCACAGATTTTGAGACAAAAAATTAAGTAATGATAGTGTCATGCCAAATGCCTTACTTATGCATCCGAATTTTAAATTCGGACGATAACTTCGATTTATAGATTAAATTTGCGTTAGAAAAAAAAGCATCATTACCTCATTTCTAATGCAAAAATCCATCTCCATCAATTTTGATACGCATTACCACACCATGGGCCAGCCCAGCGAGCAGACCCAAGAAGTTTGGGTGGCCTGCCACGGTTATGGGCAATTGGCCAAGCATTTTATGCGCCGTTTTGATGTACTTGACCCAGATCATCATTACGTAATTATTCCTCAAGGGCTATCCCGCTTTTACCTCGCCGATGACTACAACCACGTAGGCGCTTCATGGATGACCAAGGAACACCGAGAAACCGATATTATAAACCAACAGCGCTATTTAGATGCAGTATTTGAGCAAGAAATGAAACAGTTTGGCCAAGAGGTAAAAATTAACCTATTTGGCTTTTCTCAGGGAGTTTCCACAGTATGGCGATGGGCTGCCAAACGAAAATTGGCCTTTCACAAATTAGTGATGTGGGCAGGAGAATTCCCAAGAGAATTTACCAAAGAGCAACTAGCCTTTGTGCCTGCATCAGCAAAAATTTACGCTGTGATCGGCACGCAAGACCAATACTATCAGCCAGAACGATTTGAGGCACTCGCCAACAAAATGGAAAAGCTTTGCAAGCGACCAGAAACCATTTTGTTTGAGGGAAAGCACGAGGTGAACCGAGTGGTGATCAAGGAGATAAGTGAAAGATAATATTCTCAACATCAAAATTATATTCCCCCTCATGAATTACATACATTTATAGAGAATACCATTCATGTAAAATCGTATTGACACTAAATTTAATCGGCATAACTTTACTAGTAATCAAATCATGTTATGCTATGAAAATAAAACTGTTTTTTTACCTAATCGCACTAAGTGCCTGCACTGCTTACCACCATGGAGGTATTTCAGGCGCGGGTGTTACTGATGCTTCTCATGCAGTAGTAGATTTTGCACACGGGTATGCCAAAGTAAATAGATTTCTTTTCTTGGGGGGCGCTAATAGGGATGTACTGATTGCCGATGCCAAAAGAAATATGCTGTTAAACCATCCATTAGAAGAAGGGCAATTCTTCACCAACTACATTGTCGATTTTCAGGAGACTTTTTATTTC
>CAKZMZ010000547.1 GCA_937129345.1 uncultured Thalassovita sp.
TTTACGGGTTTTTTCGTCTCCTCTCGTTCCTAGCTCACCGCGTGTAAAATCTATGATCCCTACTTTCTTACCCTTGGCAATTTGAGAGATGATGGTTCCCGAACAGCCCAATTCGGCATCATCTGGATGTGCCGCAAATACCAAAATGTCTAATTTCATCAAACAAACAAATTTTTATAATCAGTCTTCTTTTTCTACTGTAAACTTCTTTTCTAGCTTTTTGATGGGGAAATGTGCATTTACCCTTACCAACTTGCCTTCTCTAAACTTTAATAGTGGCACATAGGCGTTGTCATTTCCTTCAGAATAATTAAAAGCAGGAAATATCTTGCCTTTTACTATACCTAAATCGTGTATTTTGTAATGTAGGCCTGAGCCAAAGGCTTTTAGCTGCTTACCAAAAAAGTAGAGCGTTTCGTAACCAAAGCAAGCGTAAAGCGAAGGAACCAAATTCATTTTTTTAACATAACTGCTCCTAAATTTTCTGTAGTAATAGCCATTTTTATTAAAATACCTTGGATGCATAAAATGTACCTTCATTTTCTCGAGTTGTGCATAAGAAAATTGGTCAAAATTTAACCAAGAAGAAGGGGCAAATATCTTAGAATTAGCCTGTAAATTCTGCAAAGCACTTATTACATTACTAGCTACCACAGGATCTGATGCACTTACAAAAACATGTGGTATAGAGTCCTCTGCTAGAGGCGCTAGAGAATCTTGTAAGCTTTTAAAAAATTTTTTATCATATTTGAACCTTTTAAACATAGCTACTTCCCCGCCCCTATCTTGAAAATATTCTCCATAATGAAAAGCGGCATCCTCCTCAGACTTATTTAGGCCATAAATGATGTAGGTTTTGTCACTGTTCAGTGAGTCAAGTGCATAATCGGCCACTATTTCTGCTTCGCTGTTTGCCGTTGCCGTGGTTAAAAAGGCAAAGGGATTACCGTTTATAATAAGTTCGTTAGAAGATACAGGGTTGACCATGACCTTTCTGAAAAGTCCTGCGTAATCTCCTACTAAAGCAATTGTTTTAGGATACAGCGGCCCTATGATCAAGTCCATTTTTGAAAAAGCGCTATCACTTAAAATCTCTCTTGTGGCCAGGCTGTCGTTCTTTGTGTCAAAAGCAAATAGCTTAATTTCTACCCCTTCATCCTTTAAATCTTCAGCCGCAATCTTAATGCCTTGGTAAATATCAAAAGCTCTCTGCTGATAACCCGGTACAGAATCGGTATCGAATTCTTCATACATAAAAGGCAGCATGACCGCAACATTGTACACCTCTTTGTACTTAATAGGTTCTTGCGTTAAGGCTGAGTCTGCGGTATCTAATTGACTGCCATATCTTGGGAATAGTTCCTCGTATAGCTTTTCGTATTTAGGATAAATGTTTACGGTTTGAAGGGCCTCAAAAAGTCGTTCACCAAGTAATCCGTAATCGTACTTTCTGTATAAAAATTCCAGATCTTCCACATCCATATCTTGCAGGCCTTTGTCTAATAGCAAGAGAATTTGCTCTTTAAAAGCATCACTTTTTATGTTAGCGAAATGATCTAAAGCACTGGCAAAGTTTCTTTTTTCCAAATCTATGGTTCCCAACAGGAAATAAACTTCGTCTTTAGCTTCCCAATCGGGGGCTTTTCTCAGTAATTCGAACAAGGCATTACGCGCCTCACTTTCTTTTCCGGTCTCGTAAGCAGTAAGGGCGTACAAATAAAGCGCGTGTTCTCTATACCGATTATCAATTTCTACAGCAGATAGAGATTTAAAAACCTCATAAGCCTGCCTAAACTGATTATTGTTGAGTAGCGACTTACCGTATTCGTATTTTTTAAAGAGTGCTTTATCAGATTGTGCCTGCACAAAAAAGGGCGCGACGATCAATGCGAATATCAATGCAAATACCTTCATAAAATAAGGTTTTCCTTGTATTAAGGCTTGAAAAAGCTAGTAAAGCAGCGAAAAAAACCTACTGCTATTGGCTCCAAAATAAAAAAGCGCAACAATGCCTTTGCTGCACCTTGCAAATTTACAAAAAATTCAAGCTGTATGAATTATACATGAAATTATTTGAGTATTCTAATACAAATTAAAGTTTTCTGCAGGAATTAGCTCGCCATTAAAGATGTAGTCAACCGCCTGATCATGTTCTTCAACCGGAACACGTTCTATAAATTGAAAAGGATAAACAATTCCAATCTTAATGGCCTCGGGGTGTTGCTCCAAAAAACGGTCGTAGTAGCCGCCACCATAGCCCAACCTTTTCCCAAATTTATCAAATGCCAAGCCAGGCACTAAAATCAAGGTGTACTCACCAGTATAAGCTTTATTAGTGTTGGGATATAGCGTATGGTACAAGCCTTTTTCCAAACTGTTTCTACCGATGTATTGCAAGTGCTCCAGTTGTCCTTCTTTTAAGGTTTTGGGAGCTATAAGCGTAATGTTTCTTGCAAGAAACTCATCGAGCAAAGGCATTAAATCAGGCTCATTATTAAAAGGGATAAAGGTGTGGATGATGTTCGGTTTTGCTGCAAGGCAGAATGGCAACAGTTTCTCTATGAGCGATGCGCTGTAAGCACATTTTTCATCCTCAGAAAAACTTGCCCTCTTAGCCCTCATTTTGGATCTTAGCTCTTTTTTAGTAAGCATGCAAAAGCCAGTTGTTTTACAGCCTTAATTTAAGCATCGTATCGGTACCTTCCTAGGGTTTTATAGAAATGCAAATTCTTCAACTTCTACCTATGCAAGGTCATTCAGCGCAAATCAAACAAGCAGCTTGTTCTAGGTAATAGAATCAGATTCACTTCTTATTACAATTATCCTCCAGCACACCACATGTAAAAGTAACGCTCTATCCATAAAGCATTAATTGTCCCGCAAACTTACCGTTGGATTAAGCCTTGCTGCTTTAATAGAAGTATATGCCGCCGTTAACCAAGCAACTACCAAAGAAAGCAAGCCACCTGCTAAAAAGCTTAAAAAATTCAACTCTATCCGGTGTGGATATTCTGCCAACCAAGTGTCTAGCATAAACCAAGAAAGCGGTAAAGCAAACAAAAAGGCTAAAGCAATAAGGCTAGAATAGCCACGGGTAAGTAGAATCAATACATCGTAAATGGTAGCGCCCAATGCCTTTCTTACTCCTATTTCTTTGGTTTTAATTTCGGTGAGGTAGGCTACCAAACCGTATAGGCCAAGCATTCCTATGAAAATAGCAATGAACGAAAACCCTTTGGTAAGCGTAGTCATTTTCTCTTCAGCTTCATAAAACTCTGCTATATCTTCATCCAAAAAACTGTACTCAAAATTATAATTGCCATAGTGCTTCTTGTAAATGCTTTCAATTTGCTCAACTGTTCTGTGTACATTTGCAGTGTTCAATTTTACGCCAGCAGTTTTGTAATTAGGGGCATATGAAGTAATAAGCACAGGTTCAAATCTGGCCTTCATAGAGTGGGTCTGAAAATTGGCCACTACGCCTTTAATGATGCCTGTACGCCCCCAAACCGTTAGCTTTTCGCCTACAATTTTTTCTGATTCATTTACACCCAACTGCTTCATTAGGCTTTCGTTTATCACAAAATCTTTGATGGTATCACTTTCGCTGATATTTTCTCCTGCCAATAATTTTAGTTGGTAGGTAGGCAAATAGTCTCTGTCTGCTAATTTAACTTCGGTGGTATAATCACCAGGATTGGCAGGGAATTTTACATTAGTGGCAGAGGTAGAACCAGAACTTGGTGGCTTGTATGCTAAGGTGATATTTTCAACATCATTCAATTGCGCCACTTCTTGCTTAAAAGATTTTGCTCTTACTGTATTCTCCTCTTTTAATTGCACAGAAATATTGGCTTCTCTGGCAAAACCCATATCTACAGTTTTTAAGAAGTCTGTTTGTTGGGTAGCGACTATGGTACAAATAATAAATACTTGGGAAATGATAAATTGAAAAACCACGAGGCCTTGTCGTAGGGTTCTGCCACCTGTCATCCTATTGCTGAGATTACTTTTTAAGCTATTAATTGGGTGAAAACTCGAAATAAGCCTCGCAGGATACAGGCCTGCCATTATTGTTAGAAAAATCAGAAGTAAGACCAAAAATGTAATTAGAGAGAAGGTATCTGCTTTTAATATTCCTAGTTGCAATTCTAAAAACGGGTTAAGATAATACAAAGCAACCTCAGTTATACCGAATGAGACCAACATAGCTATTACTACCATAAAGGCAGTTTCTCCTAATAATTGAGCCACTAAGAAAAACCTTGAACTACCCATTACTTTTCTGATTCCTATCTCTCTGGCCCGCTTTACTGCCAAGGCCGTAGAAAGATTGATGAAATTAACACAAGATGTGATTAAAATAAATAAGCCGATTATGGCCATAAGGGTGAGCATACTTTTGGGCACAGTATTAAAACTGATAGTAGAATAAAGCTCACTAAAATGAAAATCAGACATGGGTTGCAGGTTCATCGCTTTGCTATTGGTATCGCGATCACCAAAGTATTTTTTGATAAAAGCAGGCAGCCTGCCCTCTATTTTTGCTTTACTGTCCTTATCATTAAGAAGTATGTACAACTGATCATCGCTACTGGTACTGCCCCACCCTTCTTTCTTTTCTCTATCTTCCTTAACTGTATTGTAAGCAATAAACATATCAATGGGGAAATCGGTATTTTCAGGAAAATCTTCCATCACGCCTTCTACCATCAGTTCCGTTTCAAAATCCATGGTAAAAGTTTTACCGATAGGGTCTGCTTCACCAAAATATTTTTTTGCCCACTTTTCAGAAATCACCACCTTACCCGGGTTTAGCAAAACTTTTTCAGGGTTGCCCTGTAGCAATTTTCTATCAAAAATCTTAAAGAAACTTGGTTCAGAATATACAATGCCTGAGTTCTCCTCTACATCTTCTTTGCCTTTAACAGAAATAATGCCCCCAGTTTTATTACTGATAAACACCTGCTCTTTCACTTCAGGAAACTCATCGGCAAAAGCTTCTGGCAAAACAATTGGCACACCGACCATATAGTCTTTACCATGTCCACTATGGTTGTCTTCTTCTGAAACCAAACGGTAAATGTGATCATAATTTTCATGGTATCTGTCATAACTGAATAAGAAGGACAACATCAGGAAAATGACCAAAACAGTGCTGATGCCCAATGAAAGTCCACTAAGGTTTACTAATGTGTGGATTTTTTGCCTTACAAAATTTCTAATGCTAACTAAAAAAATATTCTTGAACATGATGAAGTGATTTATGAAAATCTATTCTTTTTGTTTGTTCGCCCATGAATAAATTCATGGGCTTAGTCCACTTACTTTTAATTCTAAAACCAATAACCTACTTTCCCTACTCAGCGCGTAAGGCATCTACAGGGTTTTTAGAAGCTGCTCTAAGTGATTGGTAACCTACCGTAAGCAAGGCAATGAACATGGTCCCTATCAAAGTGAATAAGAAATAGTAAAATTCAATGGAAATATGATAGGCGAAATTGCTCAACCATTTATCCATTACAAAGTAGCCCAAAGGGCCTGCGATCAATAATGACAGTGGGACAAGTAACATAAACTCTTTTGAAAAGAGCATGACCACTTGGCCAACTGAAGCGCCTAGCACTTTTCTTATACCGATTTCTTTGGTTTTTTGTAAGCTCATAAAAGCGACTAGACCATAAAGCCCTAAACAACTGATCAGTACTGCCAAGCCAGCAAACAGATTAAACAAGTTGAACATCTGCTCTTCGTCTTGGTACATGCGATGGACCGTATCTTTTAAAAAGTTGTATTTGAAGGCATTTTCAGGAAATAATTCTTTCCATACTGACTCAATCTCCGCAATGGTTTGCTGCATTTGCCTAGGATTTACCTTAATATTGAGTGTTTGAAAACTCTCCGGTGCCATACCCATCATCAAAGGCTTTATTTCGTTGTGCAAGGATGTTACATGAAAGTCTGCCACTACGCCTGTAATCATCATTGTTCTTGTATCAAAATACACGGCTTCACCTACAGCCTCTTCTGGTGTTTCTGCATCCAACCATTTTAAGAATGCCTGATTCACCACTACGTGTGTCATGGAATCTGACCTTGGGTAAACTCCACCAGCCAAAAAAGTGAATTCATATATATCGAAAAAATCTGGGTCTGCTAGAATGGTATTGGCAGCATAGTTTTTTTCTGTGCTATCTTTTTTAACGGTTACATCAAACATACTCCAGCCGCGTGTAATAGGAGCTAAATTAGAAAGACTGATGTCTGAAACCCCTGCTATGCCCTCTAACTTATTTTTGAGCACTTCTCCTTTCGCCTTGTCTTCCTTGTTCAAGGTAATGTTCATCACATGGTCTTTGTTAAAACCCAATGATTTTTCTCTGGTAAAACTCAATTGTTGTAACACGATAATTGCCCCCAATATAAAAAGCTGACAAATTGCAAACTGAAATACCACCAAAATTCTACGCAGGGTGAGCCCTTTTACTTTCTGCGTGCCCAATTTTGTTTTAAAAGCTTTTAAAGGAGAAGTGGTTGCACTAATAAATGCAGGGTACAAACCGGCCAATATGGTAATCAAAACTAATAAGGCAGGTACAAATAGATAGATTTTAGGGTCATTTAATAAGGCTTCTCTGAGCAGTTGTTTCTGTGGTGTCCAGCCGGTAATGTCGCTTACATGAATCAAAAATAATTCTGCCAAACCAAAGGAAATCAATAAAGCCACAGTTACCAATATAAAGGTCTCTCCTAAAAACTGCCCAACCAAGTGTTGTTTACTACTGCCCAAAATCTTTCTTATGCCTATCTCTTTGGTTCTTAAGGTAGCAAAAGCAGTTGATAGGTTGATGTAGTTAATACAAGCAGTAAGTACGATCATTAAAGCTACCGCTATCAAAACCCAGAGTACCATGGTACTGCCAATGCTACCTGTCATAGGTCGCATGGTTTGGCTAAAATGCAACTCGTCCATAGACTGTACATCCAATTTCCAATCTATGCCAGAAGCCTCTATTTTACTTTTATAGATTTCATTGATAGATTCTTTAAAAGCTGCTTTTTGTTCGGCTATATTTTCTGAAGTCGCCTCTAACAATACTAAGGTCTCAAAGCTGCTTCCAACACTCGTCCAGTCTGCAAATTCTTGTACAGCTTGCTCTACTAATTTATGCGAAACAAAAGCGGAAAACTCAAAATTACTTGGCCCTACGGGGTCTGCTACTAAACCTGTGACCGTCAATAAATAATCACGGTTTAAGTAAAGTTCTTTGCCCATTACATCTAAAGTTCCAAATAGGTTTTGAGCCGTTTTTTCAGTAAGTACAATAGAGTTTTTATTCGATAATGATACTTCTGGGCTTCCTTGTAACCACTCCCAGGTCAATACCTTAAAAAAATCAATATCGACCCCAACCGCTGAGTTACCTGAATAAAAAGCTTCCTCTATGTTCTTTGGTGTGGCTACTGCTTTAAAGTCTCCCCTTAGGGTAAAAATTTGTGCTACATCTTTTACTTGAGGCACATCATTTTGTAATATATCGTACATAGGGTAAGGCAGACCAGTAATATTCGTTGTCCTTTCCCCAAATTTTAATTTGGTGTATATCCTTTGAGTTTTATCAAAATTTGTATGGAATTTATCAAAGCTCGTTTCATAAGTTACCACCAAATAAATGACCAAAGCACAAGTAATGCCCACTGCCAAACCCATTATATTAATGATGGTAAGCAGTTTGTTTTTAAGCAGATTTCTGATCGAGGTTTTTAGTATCAGTTCAAGCATCGGTATTGTTATTATTCGTGGGTAGTTATTTATTGATTATGAAAAGCAAATAAAATAGTGTTTTTGTAATATGATAAGGATTCAATTCATTCCCTCCCAAATGCAATACCAGTAATTAAAGTATTGATTTTCAAATACTTATAAAATAAATTTTATAAATATTGTATCGTTTTCGATACAGCTACTGTTTGCTATTGATACATATCTGACAAAGAATTTTGGTAAAGTGATTAGAAATCGTTGCAGACATGAATTTTTGTTTCTTTAATTTTGGTTAATACAAATGCCTCGTTATTGTAAGCAAAAGCATAGACTCTTTGGGTAAAGTTGATCGGGGCGCAGAAGCAACAATTGGTCTTACAGTGAACAGGCTCTATCGCAATGCTCCGACTGACGGCAAATTTTATCATTTAAACCATGAAATTTTTAAAGAAAAACAGCTGTTTTGCACTCCTTTTTTTGATTTTACTAGGATGCGACGACAGCAATAATTTTCCCACAGAAAATTACTTAAGAGTGCGGATCAACGGGCAAATTTGGGAAGCTTTTCAGGTAAATACCCAAAATACCCAACTAAACAATGGAGAGATAAGGATCAGCATTGCTGCAAGCTCAGATCTAAATGAAACCATATTTATCATTATACAAGGTTTTGAGGACCAGATCAATAGCAGAACCCAGCAAATTACCAGTTTGGCCAATGGCGATGCTTTGGCCTATCGGGCAGCAGGGACAGGCACAGGTACAGAAACCCACTCTTCTTTTAATTGCGGCACTACCAACGGAAGCATCTTTGTGCAAGAATACAATGCTACAGAAGGCTACATTACAGGTAATTTTATAGGTACGGTGTGTGCTGCGGGCGGGCAAGATCCCATTACTTTTACAGAAGGTGAGTTTTTGAGAGTAAATTTAGATTAATGACCAAAGACTTATCACCTTTACTGAAAGTGAAAAAAACTGGAATGGAATCTAACTTATAATAATTGCTTGTTGTGTAAATCTTTTCCTGCTTAAGGTATGTCTTGCACGCATCGGCAAGTAACGAGTAACTCGCCTTGTTTTCTACCGGCGGGTCGCCATTCGTAGATGGGCCGCTGTTCTATTTGCTTACGCACAATCATCTTTTTGCTGTCAGCATCAGACACAAAAATATAGGGATCTTGATTTTTTGGTAAATACCAATCTGCCAACCACTCCCACTTGCCTTTGGTATGTAATCTTTCTCGATAGGGTAAAATACTGGCCTTATCAGAAAAAGCATAAGTCCACTCTGCTTTGGTGGGCAAACGCTTTCCTTGCCATTGGCAGTAAGCACTAGCTGTCTCCCAATCGAGATTGAGCAGGCTATCTTTTTTAATTGCATTGCTATTTTCTGAATAGGCAGCCGGTACTATTTTAAAATCGGTTTTAGATTTGAATTGCTCTAAATCATTTAATTGTATGGGATGCCTATCAATAAAAAACCCTCTTATTCGCTGCCCTGAAGATACAAATTCATGGCCTGCTACAAAGCTCATGTTATTGGGTATTTCTATTTTTTCGGGTAAGCTTGTGAGTAAGTTAACTTCTGAGGTAGGTTTTATCGGATTGTTCCAAAACATGATTTCCATGGCATTGTCTTCCTCATACCGATAAATTGGCTCATCTTTAGAAAAGCGCAATAGTACAGAATGGTTTTCCTCAGAAAACTCGCCTTGTTCGTTTTTTGTCTCAGAAGCATTGTTAAACTTGCCACTACAAGCAGCAAGCAAGAGCATGAATAAAAAAATAAAAAATACAGAAAATCTGTCCATAAAAGAATCGATGCTCAAATCAGATATTCACTAAAAAAAAGCATAATTGCCGCAAAAGCAAATTATAGCTTTAGTCTAATTGCTCGGTAAGCAAAAGTACTCAACGCATTTTAAACGGTTGTGTAATAAAATGCTTATGCAAATAAAAAGGCTTTACCCATTTAAGATTTAAAAAAGTAGTCGTTTTTTTAACAAGCATTGCAGGGTAAAGTTTCTACATTTATAGCATTAAAAATCACACTTATAATTAATCCTTTCTATTGTTAAATTTAAAAGCAAAAAGATGCAGATCAGAAAAGGAGGTAAAAAAGATGCGGGCATTATCGCCCAATTTCAATTAGATATGGCCCAAGAAACCGAAGGCCTTGCTCTAGATTTGCCAACGGTGCTCAAAGGCGTTAATAGAATTTTAGACGAACCTTACCGCGGTTATTATTGGTTGGCAGAAGAAAAGGGAGAAATCATCGCTTCGCTTTTGGTACTTTACGAGTGGAGCGATTGGAGAAACGGCGATGTACTTTGGATACATTCTTTGTACGTAAAACCTCCTTTTAGAGGCAAAAAAGTATTTAGAAAAATGTACGATGCTTTGCAGCAGCTTGTTAGAGAGCAAGAACATTATAAAGGCATCCGTTTGTATGTTGAAAAAACCAATCTTAAGGCCCAACAAGTATATGAAGCGATTGGAATGACAAGGGAACATTATGACCTTTACGAATGGTTAAAATAAGCTAAATGCTATTGCGCTTTTTATTTTGTCATTAATTTCGCGCCTGCATCAAGACACACTCTATGTTAAGATATTTTTTGAGCTTATCGGTGTTGCTGATTTCCTTTCAGTTACAGGCACAAATTCCCCTTGATCCACAACGTGGGCAAAACCGCAATTTTGGGGAAATGGACTTTGGCAATCTAGATACGCCTGAAGATAGCGCAGTTACAAAAAAGGATGAAAACGGCAACTTAATTTTAGAACCGGTGCCAGAGCAAATTTACTCTACACGTACCTCGGGTTTTATACACGAGCAAGATTGGCTATTAAATAGAAAAATAGAGCATTACTTTGATACCACGCTACACAATTTGCACCGCTACAACTTTGTAGATAAAAATAATTTTGCCTACCAAGACCTAGGAAACCTCGGTACAGCTATTAAGCCTATTTTTTACGATTTAGAGAGCGATATAGGGCGGAGGTTTGGCATCAATAGCATAGGCCCCTATTTGCATACACCTGATAAAATTCAATACTTAGATACTAAATCGCCTTTTACAAGCTGGTATTACGTGCAAGGTGCCCAAGGCAGGGCCATAATAGACGTGCATCATTCACAAAACATCAAACCTAACTGGAACGCAGGTCTGAGAATTTACCGCATGACCTCCCGCCTACTGGTCGGTACAGAACCCGCCAACCGAAACGACAGACAAGTAACACACGAAAATTACATTTTTAAAACCCGCTATGAGTCTCTAAATGCGCGCTATAGACTGTTGTTTCATGCACAGAGCCTAAAACATGAAATGGCCGAAACAGGCGGACTATTGATAGAAGACCAATATAAAACCCTGTTCGACAACCCTCCATCGGACCTGAACCCCGATCAAGTACCTGACATAGAGTCTTTGGATGAAATTTTTGGGTTTACCGGTGCGCAGTTAAGCAACAGCTTAAGCGACGCAGAAAGTACACAAAGAAATGACCAAATGCGCCTTTACCACGATTACAGCCTAATCGGTAGACAAGGCGTACAGCTTTTTCACATTTTTGATTATCAGAGAAGAAAATATAAATACTTTGATGACAGCTTTGCAGCTGATAGCCTTTACTATCAATCGGTAAGTAAATCTGAAGTGCCAAACTTACCTACCTATACGCATACACAGCGTTTTAACCAACTTTCTAATACGGTAGGTATAAAAGGTAAAGTAGAAAAGGTTTTTTACATCGCTTATTTAAGGCAGCAAAACTACCGCTACCACTTTGCTATTGCACCAGATATTATAATACCAAGGCCCCTTTCTTCTCAAAGATTTGTAGGCTTTAAAGGCACCTATGATCTCACCGATAAAATTCAATTTAGAATAGATTATGAAGGCTTACTAAGTGAAGGCACAGGCACAAAAGTATACGGTGAAATGAGTACCCCAATCTTTACGCTAGAACACAGAAGATGGGCGGCCGAACCAACATTGTTACAGCAATATCACTATGGGGCGGTTTACCAATGGGACAATACTGAACTCAGGGATCCTAACGACGAGTTTGCAGGTAGAAGATTAAACAGCACCTCTAACACAGAAACCAAGATTTCTCTCCCACTACTCAACAAAAAAGTAATCTTGAGACCTTTTGCCAAATTGGCTACCTTTGATGACTACATCTATTTCGATACCTTGGCCAGGCCTGCTCAATACAACCAAACCATTACGGTAGCCCAGGCCGGTTTAGAGTTCGAAACGCATTTTAACTGGTTCCACCAAAGGCTTTTGGGCTTCTATACCCTTAATGACACGGAAGAAATCATGCGGATGCCCAGTCTTTTTGCCAATTACCAAGTGTATTACCAAGGCAACCCTTTTGGCTTTCCGATATTTATACAAACTGGCTTAGATTTGCATTGGCACGATGCTTTTTTGGCCGATGCCTTTATGCCGATTACACAGCAATTTCACTTGCAAAATTTTCATAATTTGGGTAATTACCTTAGAGGGGATATCTTTTTAAATTTCCAGATGAAAAAGGTAGTGATGTTTTTTAAGCTTGCCAACGCCTTACAAGGTGTACAGCGCGAAGGAAGTTTTAGTACACCTTTTTACATGACACAACCCCGTAGTTTTGAGTTTGGCGTAACTTGGTTATTGTACGACTAAATGCTTATTCTACCTTAATTGGCTCGGCGTCTTGCAACATGTAAACTAGATGCATGGCATCGTCGTAATTCAGTTTAAGTTTACCTTTAAAGGTCACTTTTTCATCTGCTGCGTAAGGCTTAGGCTCTTTCATGTAAACTTCCATTACGGTTTCAGGGCCTGCGTTGCCACAAAAGAAACAACTCGCATAAGGAAACATAGATAAAATGAGGTAATCTCCTTGGCTCAAATCTAAGGGCAACACAAAACCCTCTATGATCACTTCTTCTCCATTGAGCGCTTTTACCTCTTCAGAAAATAAGGGCATTTCCATTTCAGTACCCACGTACTCATTAAATTCCTTTTTCCAACCAATTTTGGTAAGGGTTTTCCAGATATCGCTGTTTTGCTGTGAATAAGCATCAATAGCGAAGAAAAAGGATAAAATTATGGTCGATGTTATAATTTTTTGCATAGCCTTATTATTGGTTGATTAAGTACGAAATTAATGAATTTTCAGAGAATGGGCTTTAAAATCAAAATAAACAGGTATTGCATTACAATGGTGCCATCCATCAACACGGTATAGTACAAAAACGGCCTAGTTTTTTTTGCGAGAAATACCAAGAGTAGGCAAATACCATGAGAACCCACCACAGCAATATACACTGCGGCTTCATAAAAAATTACTGTAATCGCCAATGATAAGCCCAAGCAAATCGCCGAAAGCCACTTGGTTTTAACAGTTCCTAATTTATTCGCTAAGGTTTTGAGTTTTTGTTCTTTATCGCTCCGTTCGTCACGAATATCAAAAGGTAGGGTAAGTGCAAGATAGAAAAAAGCTCTTTGTACCGATTCTAAAGCGATTGCTTTGAGGGAAACTGCCGCACCAATTAATGGCAAGCAAACGGTTAAGGCGACCCAAACGTACACGATTAGAAAAATCTTTAAATAATTGATGTTTCTTAAAGGAGGTATTTTTAAAGAACCAAGGGAAAGACCATATCCATAAGCCAATGCCAAAATACATAAGTGGCCTAGGAAAAGCAGCTGCGCTATATCCAAAATATACAGAAAAGCAAACGCAACTATAAATGCCAAAGCCAACCAATATTTGTATTTAGATGTGTATGATTTCCAAACTTCTTTAAGGTTGGTGGGATTTAACCATTGCAAATGATAGTCTAACATGGCTGCTAAAGCAATAAGTGTAGCCAATAACAAATCGGGAGGCCGGTTAAAAATTAGCATAGTTGTGGAGGTGGCCGCAAAACCACAGGCCGACATAGACAACAAACTGATAGATTTTTTTATTGAGATGACTTATGCTTTTGAATGAATGAAACCCAAGAGCAAAAATACAGCCCAAGCACATATGTATCTATTCAATACTGAAAATTTAAAGTTGCCATTTACGATGACTAATAATAGAAAAAACAGCCCCTAAATCTTATAAGGGCTGTTTTATGTACTTTCTAGGAGCTATTACTGAACGCCCTGCCCTGCTGCCCAGCGCAGTTCTGCGATAGATTTCGCGAAATTATAGCGCATTTTATATAGTTTTACTTCTGCTTCTATAAGCTTATTTTCACGAACGTTAATATAAAAGACCGAACTTTCTCCTGCTCTAAACATTTGCCGCTCACCTCGTACCATTACCCTGTAATTTTCTACCATTTCGGTTTGGAGTTGCAACTGCTCATTAAGTGTAAGCAACGTATTAAATCGCGTATTTAAGTGGTTCATAATTTCACGCTCTTTTTGTCGCCTCTCCAAGGAGTTTTGATCAATTTTTATGTTGACCTGTTGTAGCTTTGCCCGTTCTTTTCTCAAGAATATAGGCATTTCGAATCTCACTCCAAATTTATAATTTTCTGTAAGCATAATGGAGTTAAATTCTGCCTGACTTCTGTTCAGAAAATTATAATCCAAATTAAGTTTGGGTTTTAGCATTTCTCTAGCCAAACGCCGCTGTATAACCAACTGTTCGTTTTTAAATCTAAGTTTTAGCAATTCAGGATGGTTCTCTAGCGCAAACTGCTTGAGCTCTTCTAGCGATTCGGGGTTTTCATATTCCCAAGGTATATTTCCCGGAGCAATATTTTCGGGCAGTTCTAATGGTTCGCTATCAGAACCCCAAATATGATTAGAAAGTGTTAAACGAGCATTTTCTAACTGGACTGTGGCTTCTCTCAAATCAATTTCTCGCTGCTGCATCGTAATTTTTGCCTCAACAGAATCTATGGGAGCCAAATCCCCTAGTTCTACTTGAGTTTTTACCGATCTAAAGAAAAATCTAGCAATCTCAAACCCTCTTTCCTGAGCTAAGAACTGATTGTAGTAAAAATACCAACCCCAATAGTCTTTGGCCACCTGTAAAATAAGCTTGTTGAGCATCTTTACTCTTTCAGCCTCTGCAATTTCTTCAAAAACAACAGCTTGTTTCAAAGTGGCCCTTCTTTCATCTATAAACATACCTCTACCAATGGGCACAGAAACTCCTATGTAAGGCAGACCATTGCCACTGTCAGTATCGTTTTCGGGGCTTAGATTGATTCCTGTATTTTGCTCGTACCCCGCTTTTAAGTCTATTCCCCCTATCCAAACAGGTACTCTAAGTTCAGACTTCCAATGTGTGTAATAATCTGCTGCTTTAAACTCCTTGGTATCGTAATCAGACTTTAATTTAGGGTCAAAAAATCCTCTAGAGAGTCTTAACTGTTGCCTAGCGTTTTCAGAAAGCAAATAGGCTTGCCTTGCAATTGGATGATTTTCAAGTATTTGCTTATAGAGTTCGTCCAAAGATAAAACTGCTACAGAGTCTTGTTCAAGTGGGTCAGGGCCTTCATTGGCAAAAACACTACTTCCCATCACCATAGTGATGAGAAAAGGCAAAGCAATGGATTTTATTTTGTCCACTATACAAAATCTATATAGAATCTCAAGCATAATCATTCTTTTGATGATGACTTATCTGAACTTCCTGAGCCTTCTTCGCCTGCATAGGCCGTAACGGTTGGTGGGAATCCATTCAACTGGCGCCATAGCTCGAAGTATATGGGTACGTCGTCTAGCATTACCCAACCATAAACACCTGAACCAAGCCTGAGCTCTTTAGGCCAAGGTTCGTCGTCACCTTTTGGGTCAGGTGTAATTAATATACGATATTTCCCTTGTTTACTATCTATCTGATCTATTACTTGTACTTTACCGCCAAAAGTACCTACAGAAACACTCGGCCATCCTGAAAACTGAATGGCTGGCCAACCGTCAAACTGAAGGCGTACGTGTCTGCCTATAGAAAGCAGGGGAACATCCATGGCTTTGATGTACAGAGCTACCGCCTTATCTGGTTTAGTTGGCATAATGGTCAAAAGTCCCGCTTGCTCTTTGACTGTTTCTCCAATACCGTTTTTCAAAGCTTTCACTATGTAGCCATCTTGTGGAGCAGTTATGACATATTGTTGATTTCTTATCGTCATATTGGCCAACTCGTTTCTAGATTTGGCCAGGGCTCCTTCCGACTCATAAACTTCAGCCAATGTGGCACTTCTATCTGCTTCTGCTTTAGATATCTTATCCAATGCTTCGGCCCTAATGGTATTTAAGTTGAGTTTCTCAATAATCAATTCATTACGAGCAGCATCTAATTTATTTTGAGCACTAACAATTTTTGCCCTAGTATCTTGCGCTTTAATTCGAGCACTTTCTAATTTAGTTAATGCGACCAAGCCACTATCAAACAAGTTTTGGTACATTTCTACTTGTCTTTCTGCCACACCTATAGCCGTTCTTACTGCTACTAAATCGTTGCTGTCGCTCACTACTTTTAATTGCTTCTGAATTATCTTGTTTTGAGTTTGCTCTAGCTTTAATTCGAGCCCTTCTTTAAGAGCGGCTATTTGCGATTCTAAAGCTTTGGCTTTACCTATTTTATTTTCAATAGTTTGTTGCTTGGCCTCAACTTGTTCTCTTAAACGATCCAATAGTTCAGGATCAAAAAACTTTTCCTTAATCTCTGCAATACGCACTAGAGTATCTCCTTTTTTAACTTCTTGCCCTTCCTTAATTCTCCATTCTATGATACGACCAGCAATGGCAGTCTCAACGGTTTGTGGCCTACTAGCTGGAGATAAAGCTGTTAATTCTCCGTCTGCTCTAATGTTCTGCTGCCACGGCAAGAACATAGTAATCAGTATTAAAATACAGATTCCTATAAGCCAACGAGATACACCTCTAACACTACTGGGCGTTTGTAAGGTCTTTAGGGTATTCATCTTCTGCTTATAAGCAGTCTCATCTATTTTAGAATTGGGTGATAATCTTAACATGATAATTTTTTTAGGCTGTTAGCTAAATTTATCGACGTAAGTTGTTGTTAAGCAACACCTTTATTGTCGTATTTGTACACCAAAATATCTTTAAACTGATCATCTCTAAGTAGATCTTCATAAGTACCTTCAGAGACTTTCTTACCTTCCTTCATAAGCACGATTCTGTCACAACTGGCCATAGTCATCGGGTCGTTAGACACACAAATGAGTGTCCATGGGTTAGACTTATCCATTAGAAAATGAAGTATCTTTAGTCTATCTACCTTTTCTAATTCGTTCAAAATATCATTGATAATCATTAGTCTAGGCCTTTCTGCTATGCACCTCGCCAACACAAGTTTAGCGGCTACACTTCCAGAGAAAATCTTACCACCAGGCACTAGATTGGTCATTAGTCCATCGGGTAAAGAAGAGAATTTATCTAATAAACCTACATTTTCAAGTGCCCAGGTCACATCCTCATAAGATACATTTGAATTACCCATACTTACATTTTCAAGTATGGTTCCATCAAAAATGTCGTCTGCAGCTACGTTTATTGCTACGTGATCTCTTAAGTTATTTAAGTTTACCTCTCGCATTGAGACTCCATTAAAAGATATCACTCCTTCGTAAGAGTCTAAAAGACCTGAGAGCAATCTGGCAATGGTATTTTTACCTGAACTATTAAAACCTGAGACGCATATCCGCTCACCAGCCTTTATATCTAAATCAATTCCATTTAGTGCATAGGCACTGTTACCAGGATATTTATATTTCAAATCTTTGATTCTAATACTTAATCCGTGCTCTTTTCTTTCTGGTATGCTAATGCCGCCTCTTTTCTCAAGACCTAAATCTGTTACATAGCCAATTTTTTCAACAGCAGTAAGCATGTCATAAACTGTACTCATACTCAAGATCAATTTTTCTACTGCATTTAAAATCAAAATAATTACAATCTCTGAGGCTACAAACTGTCCTAGCGTAATCTGTCTATCTACTACCAACCAGCTACCAATTATTAATAATCCGCCAGTAACTATGGTTTTAAAGCCTATGATATTAATGAACTGCGCCATCAAAATCCTAAAGTGCTTTTTTCGATAATGCAGATAATTATTAACATAGCTATCCATTTTCTGTAAAGGAAGGTTTGTATGACCTGCTAATTTGAAAGCATACAAAGTACGAGCTACCTCCTCTAGCCAATGTGCTACCTTGTATTTGTATTTAGATTCTATTAAGCTAGACTCTAAACCCTTAGGACCAGTTATATAAAATACAATGGTAATAGAGGCAATGAGCGCTACTCCAAAAAACACAAAAAATGGATGATAAAAGGCCAATAGTAATAACCCGAATATAATTTGCAGTGCCGAACCTGTTAAATCTATGAGCAATTTGGGCAGACCCTTCTGCAGAGTTAAAACATCAAAGAAGCGATTCATTAACTCTGGCGCATAATTATTGATAATAGCTTCTGACCTTACCTTGGGTATCCTATGTGAAAACTCAAATGCCGCTTTCACAAAAATCCTTCTCTGCAAAATTTCTACAATGGATAGCTGCATTACTTGCAGAGCTCCAGCAATTAAAATCGCTACAATCACAAAAGAAATCAATATAATAATGGAGTTGAAAACCACTCCACCAGAAATCATTTCTATAATTGATTGAACACCTAGTGGCAATGAAAGGCTAATAATAGATACTATTATAGCGTAGAAGTAAATGTAGAGTATGTCTTTCTTTTCTGCACCAAGCAAGTTAAACAGTCTGGAAACAGGGCCATTTACTTCTTTCATCAAATTGTCGTCTTCGCTTACAAGGGCATGTTGCGAAAATGGAACCGCGTAAAGGACCTCGCCATTGGGCAATAATTCTAAGTTTTGAAAGATAAATGAGGCATCATCTACTTTGGTCTCCTCGCTGTTGCGATATATGTAAGCACTAAATTCGTTTTCCTCTTTATCACTTTTAAAGAGTAGTACAGGCATTACCTCTTTATTATCATGATAAAAAGTAAGTACAGGAAAACCAACTTCTTCAGCAAAAAGAACAAATTGCTGAAAAGGAAGACTGTTTTTCATTACCGCTAAATCTATCTTTCTGGCTTTATCGCTAAGGCTATCGAGAAAGAACTCAGGACCACCAGAATAAGTAGTGTCTGTATAATACTCATCCCTAAGGTTAAACTCTTTATAGTCGTGCTTAACCAAGCTGGCCATACGCCGAACTAAAGGGGTAAATTGTTTAGAATCCATCGAAAAACTTAAAAATTATGAATTATGTAGATTAATTTTTTGATGTTCTCATTAACGATGAAAAAATGGCTTGCTTTTCATGGTACCGAGAAACAGAGCTTATCTTGTAAAGGCCCTACTATAATATTAATGAGTATCAGATGAGGAGAGACTCATAGAGCAAATAGAGTGGGATTCCGGCATAATTAAAAAATATGTTTATGTTTTGGGATACAAAATCCTTTATTGATCTTGTGTTGTGGGATGTGTCGTCAAAACCATCTTTCTCGGCATAAACACTACTGTTGGTCTTGGTAATAAACTCCACCTTTACTTCCTCTTCAACAATATTGACTGTATTTACTTGTGTAGCCTTAACTATTGTCTGGTTAATGGTAAAAAAACCAGATGAAAGTCCGAAGATGGTAAGTATTAATATGTAAGCTATCTTTTTTTGCATTATACACTTACCTGTTTGCACCTATTGAGCAGTATAGTTTATTACCTGTAAAGTTAAATTATATTTCTATCGTAATAATGATTATACAAAATTATGTACATTTTGTTTTTTTAAATTAAATTTCGATTATAAAAATTCCTGATAGAGTAAATCTTTTGCTATTTGCGGTGGTTTACGGCCATAAGTAGCGTCTAAAAGTATCTACTCAACTATTTTTTAGACTTTATTTAGAAAAACCAAACAAATTGGAACTGCAACTGAAAAACCGAGAAGAACTGATCGAGGAAATCATAAAACTCAGGGGAGAACTGGCCAAGAAAAATAAACGCCAATTTTTAAATGAAAATGACAACCTCAACTCTATCTCTGAATACTACGTTCCAGACCATTTTATAATTAAACATTACTTAGACGGTAGATTCATTTATGTTAATGAAAAGGCCAGGGCGCAGTTTAATATTCCTTATAAAAGAGAAAGAAAGCGCAACATAAAAGAAATGATGCCCGAAGGCCATCGGGCAGATTACGATGAGTATGTAAAAAAATTGATGCAAACAAAATCGGCTAGAGGTTATGTAAAGCTACTAGACGAGCAAGGAGAAGAACATGTTTTCGATTTTATCAGTAACCTTGTAGAGCCTGAAAATGCCCCACCTTACATTAGAGGAATAGGCAAGGAAGTTACCAACGAACTTGAAAAAAAGAAATGGCTGGTCGCTTCTAAAGAATTCTATAAAAACCTATTCGAAAAAAACAACAACCTCATCTTTCTTCTAGAACCTAGTGGCACCGTCATAGATGTTAACCAAACTGCTCTCGATTTTTTTTCTGTACAAAAAGAGAAGATAGAGCACAAAAAGTTAGAGGCAATCTTTGAAAGATACAACATAAAGGTGGTTAGCCATAAAATGCCCATAAATCAGTTGCTCAATAGCGAAGGCAAAATCATATTAGAAGGCAATTACCATAAAAAAGGCAAATTTATCTTAGAGGTTAAACTGGAAAAAACCCGCTACTACCAGCAAGAACTCCTCATTGCCTATTGTAGAGACATTACAGACCAACAAAAAAATGCCGCAGAGAATGCCGCCCGTTTCGAAGAGCTTACAATCTTTAACGAAACCATCAGGAAAATATATCCTGAAAAAAACGCAGAACAATTACTGATCAGATCGCTCAATATCATTACTAAACTGAGAGATATTGAGGCCAGTTGCATCATTCAAAAACCTTATACACCACCTAATAAGATTTTACATAAAATTGCCCTAGAAGACTACCTACTCGAAAGACTGACCGAAACAGACTTTAGCCAATACCACGATTTGTTGGTAATGCGAAAGGCCAAACTGCTTTATCCACATACCATAGGGCAAACGCAAGAGCAACACATTTTACTGCTACCCATACACATAGAGAGCAAAGTAGAATACGTTTTTTGCTTTGCGTTAAAAAATGCCGCAGACAATTTGGTACTACAACTAAAGCTATTGGCACTTGAAATTAACACAAGGCTAAGCGAAGCACTGTTCCACAATAAATTGGCCGTAAGTGAGAACCGCTTTAAAACTATGACCAACCATGCGCCCTCGCTTTTGCGCATGATAGATTTCAAAAACCGCTTTAATTATTTTAATGAACAATGGTATCAGTTTTTAGGCAGTACAGCAGAAGAGAAAATACAAAAAAGATGGGTGGAACACATACACCCTGAAGACAGGGAAATCGTTACCGATCGATTAAATGAAGAAGTAAATAAGAAAAGCGCTTTTGAGATCAGCTATAAGATAAAAAGGCAAGATGGTAGCTACAGATGGCTTTTAGAAAAGGGTACGCCCTACTACGATAACAAAGGGTATTACAAAGGCTATGTTACCTCAGCTGTAGACATTACCGAGCGTAAGAAACAAGACGAGTGGGAAAGCCACAACGAAATGATCCGTTTCTCTGAAGAACGTCTACAAAATGCCCTCAAAAATGCCATTACCTTTGCCATTACCATAGATAAAAAAGGCAATATCCAGTTCTGTAATCAATTTTTACTAGATGTAACTGGCTGGAAATCCCAAGAATTGCTTGGCAGAAACCTTTTTCAAATACTTAAACCTACCTTACAGGAAAACACACCATTAAATATTTCTGGCTTTCTAGACACTTTTGAAGGACAACTCAAAACCAGAAAAGGCGAATCTTTAACCATAAGGTTCAACTCCATTGTTTTGCACGACCAAATGGGAGAAATCGCTTCTATGACGATTGTAGGCGAAGACATTACCGAGCAGATTAAGATGACCAAGACCTTGCACGAAACCAACCAATTGCTGCAAGATTTATTTGATGGTGCCAACGACCTCATTTTTATTTTTGATGAAGAAGGCAGTATCATACTGGTCAACAACACATTTAAAAACATTCTTGATTACGATGATGAGGAAATCAAAAACTTGGGGCTACATAAGTTGGTAGACGAAGAAAATTATGATGATACACTTTCTAGTTTGCAAAAGGCCAAATTACTCGGTAAGCTAGACCGATTTGAAACGGTTTTCCTCAACAAACAAGGTAAAAAAGTAAATCTAAGAGGAACCCTAAGCTGTAAGGCCGAAGGCGATAAGCCATACTTATACAGGGCCATGCTGTATGACTATACCAGCAGCCTAAGAGCAGAAAAAGCTGAGAACCTGTACTATCAAATAGCGCGATTGGTAGAGAAAGACACACCGCTCAATGTACTTTATGAAAAGTTTTACCAACTACTAGACCAGGCCATTGGCGTAGAAAGTTTTTTAGTAGCACTAAAAGACAGAAGAACCAAGGCCATTTCTTATCCATTTACGGTAAATTCTCCAGAGCACAAAGAGTTACCCGTACCCGCTGCCGATTTTGTAAACTATGCAGTCTCTACCTTCGAAAGACCCATGTTCTTTTACGAAGAACGCATTAGGGAGATCATTGCCGTAAAGAAACTCGACAGGGCCAAGCATGTACCAAGGGTTTGGCTGGGCGTTCCTCTGATCATTAATGATGCAGTGGTGGGTATGATTGTGTTGCAATCTTTTAAGAACCGCAAAAAATTCAATAAAAGGGATCTTGAGCTGCTCACCTTTGTTTCTGGACAGCTCGCCCACTCCATTTTGCGCTATCAACACGAAAAAGAAATCAACGAGCAATCTGCTAGGCTAGAATCTATTTTCGAAAGCGGCACGCATCTCATGTGGTCTATAGATAAGCAATTTAGACTGACCAAGTTCAATAAAAATTTTGCGAACTCACTGTGGCAATACTTCCACTTCGACCCAAAACCGCTGCAACCGCTACAAAGGTCTTTTCAAGATATTGACCGCCAATTGGTAAGAAAGTGGTACAGCAAATACAAACAGGCCTTTAAAGGGTCGCCGCAGCAGTTCGAGATGAAGTTTACCATGGAAAATGGCGAGGAACATTGGCGAGAAATCTACCTTAATCCCATTTACAATAAAGTCAATAAAATTGTAGAAGTATCAGGCGTTGCCCATGACATTACCCAAAAGAAAGTGACCGAAATCGGTCTGGCAGAAAGCGAAGAAAAATTCAGGAACATCTTTGAGTCTTTCCAAGATGTGTATTTCAGGATCGACCTAGACGGTATCATCACCATGATCAGCCCCTCTATTTATGAGTTGATCGGAGAAAAGCAAATCGAGGTACTGGGCAAGCCGATTACCAATTATCTTTTGAACGATTTCAAACTACAATATTTGCTTAGAGAGTTGGTGAAGCACGGCAATGTCATCAACTTTGAAAGTCAGATAAAAAGCAGAAATGGCGAACTAAAGAGCACCATTTCTAACTTTAGGCTGATCTACGATAAGGACCAAACGCCTATAGCCGTAGAAGGTGTTGCTAGGGACATCACCACCCTAAAAAGTGCTACCGAAGGCCTGCGCGAAGCAAAAGAAGTGGCCGAAAAATCGCTCAAGGTTAAAAAGCAGTTTCTTTCCAACATGAGCCACGAGATCCGTACACCCATGAACGGCATCATCGGTATGATCGATCTGCTCACAGAGACCAACCTTAATGATGAACAATTTGAGTATGTTTCCACCATTAAAAAATCTTCTGAGACCCTACTAAATATCTTGAACGATATCTTGGATCTATCGAAAATAGAAGCTGGTAAAATGGAATTGCGCAAAACCACGCTTTCTGTTCGCAAAATGCTCGATAAGCTACACGCCCTTTTTTACCAACAAGCACAAGTAAAAGATACAGGTCTTAAATACGTAATAGATGACGCCGTACATGATTTTATTATAGCAGATGAAACCAGGCTTTTACAGATCCTTTCAAACCTTACCTCTAATGCCATTAAGTTTACAAATAATGGCGAAATCTTGGTAAAAGCATCGGTAAATGAAGATTACGACAAGGCCCAGATGCTACATTTCGAAGTAAAAGACTCAGGTATAGGTATTTCGCAAACAAACCTCAATCTACTCTTTAAGCAATTTAGCCAAGTAGATAATTCATATACCAAATCTTATGGAGGTACCGGGCTAGGCTTGGCCATTTCTAAACAGCTCACCCACCTTATGGATGGTGAAATAGGCGTAGAATCAGAGCTTAACGAGGGCAGTACATTTTGGTTTACCATTAAAGTTGAAAAAAGCTCGGCAGACCAAGTTATTCAAACAGAAGAAGACACAAGCTTTGGGTTTAAGACATTTGAGTTCAATCCAAAAATATTGCTGGTAGATGATAATATGGTAAACCTTTCAGTAGCGGGGCGCATACTCAAAAAAGCAGGTTGCGATATCTCTATAGCCATAGGCGGGCCTGATGCCATAGAAATGATTAAAAAAGATACTTTTGATATCATTTTTATGGACATACAAATGCCGGGCATGAATGGCATTACCGCCTCTAAAAAGATTCGGGAAATAGAACTTGCACAGCAACCACCGATCATAGCTATGACGGCCTTTAGCATGCAAGAGGAAATCAATGAGTTTTTAGAAGCAGGTCTGGATGATGTCATTTCTAAACCAATCAAAGCTTCTGCATTGATCCAAAAGGTAAAAAAATGGTTCAATAAAGAGGAAAAGCAACTGATAGCTGAAGCAAATAAACCTAAAAACGGCAACTATGTAAAACACATCTTAAATGTGGATACCGCACTTGAATTAAAAAAATATGGTGGCGATGAAATTTTGGTGGACACCTACCAAGAGTTTGAAAGCGATACGCAGAGGCTTATTCAAGAAATTGACTTGGCAATAAGAAGCGATAACTACAAAGAAGTATTGGGTTTGCTACATACCATAAAGGGCAATGCGGGTACATTAGGCGTAGAAAAATTGGCCGATAATGCCGCTCAAATAGAAAAAAGGCTTAAAAACGATAATTACGACGATTTAGAAATGTGGCTTTCTTCTCTAAAGCGCGATTTTAAAGAATTTGAAAAGAATTATAAAAAGCTGTTGAATATTTAATTATATTAATGCTCTAACAGAAGCATTAGACATTACGAATTGAATCCAAAAATCACTAACTCTATTAGACTAATCTTTAAAATAGAACATCATGTCAACAAAAAAAATCTTGGTTGCAGAAGACAGTTCTGTTATCCAAAATATTACTAAAAAAGTGCTACAATTTCAGAACTACGAAATAAAATCTGCTAAAAACGGACAGCAGGTTTTAAAGATGATGGACAAAGAAGATTTCGATGCCATTTTAATGGACATCAACATGCCTGTGCTAGATGGCATGTCTTGCGCAAAAAAAATAAGGGAGATGGCAGATACCTCAAAATCCTCTACACCGATCATTGCCATCACGGGCAATGCACAAAATTATACCCAACAAGATTTTGAAGATGCGGGCATTAACGAATACCTGCCAAAGCCCCTCAATTTTGACAAGCTGGTGCTAACAGTAAAAAAATACACTTCGCAATAGCTTGATGTTCTTTGTTAAAAAGGTTACCTAGCTACTAGTTAAAAAGCACTAAGAGCGTAAGAACCAAGAAAAATACCACTAAAAAAAATCAGTTAGATGGTGGTTTTGGTACTTTTTGCTTTTTTGGTTTACTTCGCTCAAAGCAATATGCAGATGGATAAAAACCAAAACATTAAATATACCAAGCATTTTCTCAATAAGTTAGAAGACATCTTTGCCGAATCTGACTATGTATTGCGGTATGAGAAAGGCAACTTTAAATCGGGTTACTGTTTGCTTAAAGATACCCGCATTGCCATTGTCAACAAGTTTTTTCCGCTCGAAGGTAAAATCAATTCTTTGATTGATATCATCAGACAGATTGAAATTCCCGCTGAAGAACTCTCAGAGAAAAACAGAAAGTTGTACTTACAGTTACAGAATACAGTGGTTTAGGCTTCTAAAACCAATCCATTGTTATCTCAATTTTTAGGGCTCAATTAGGCCTGTCTGTCTTTACGTGAGCTAATATTTTTTACAAAATACGCAAAACAGGATGATGGGAAAAGAGTGAAAAATCGTACTCATCTGTGATGAGTATGTAATGAAAAGGGCATTTAAAATGCCCGCGTTATAAACTCGTCGTAAGCAAAACAAACGTTCATTTTAATAATCAATCAGATTTGAAAGTTACATTTCTCGGCACTGGCACTTCGCAAGGCGTACCTGTTATAGGTTCTGATGACCCCGTATGCCTTTCTTTAGATTTTAGAGATAAGCGACTGCGTACCTCTGTTATGATAGAAGACCAAGGGCAAGTTTTCGTAATCGACACCGGACCAGATTTTAGGCAACAAATGCTGCGCGAAAAAGTAAAGCGGCTAGATGCGGTAATCTTTACGCATCAACACAAAGACCACACTGCAGGTCTTGATGATATCCGCTCATTTTATTTCAGGCAAAAAAAAGACATCCCTGTTTACGCAAAAAAGGATGTGATCGAACAACTCAAAATGGAATTTGCCTACATGTTTGTAGCAGACAAATACCCCGGTGTGGCTTCTTTAGACATACACCCAATTACAAACGAGCCTTTTTCGGTAGGTAAAACTACTTTTACGCCCATTGAGGTCCTGCATTACAAACTGCCTGTTTTTGGTTTCAGGATCAAAGATTTTACTTACATTACCGATGCCAAATACATTGAGGACAAGGAGCTGGAAAAAATTAAAGGCAGCGAAGTTTTGGTGTTGAATGCTCTACAAAAAAGCAAGCACATCTCCCACCTTACTTTAAGCGAAGCTTTGGAAATTGTAGAAAAGGTACAGCCCAAAAAAACCTATTTTACTCACATAAGCTATAAGTTGGGTTTCCATGCAGAGGTTGAGAAAGAATTGCCTCCCAATGTGTTTTTGGCTTACGATTGGCTTAAATTAAACATCGAGTGATATGGAAAAAGCAGATGAACTTTG
>CAKZMZ010000548.1 GCA_937129345.1 uncultured Thalassovita sp.
GCAAGCGCCTTGTGGCAAGCGCCTTGTGGCAAGCGCCTAAAAAATCTTTGCTAGATAGCGAAGTAAAAAAGTCCATTGTAAAGGCCAAACCAAATAAATAGCAGGGCTCCACATAGTAAAATAGAATGACCTACAACTCCATACCAGCGCCAATATTTGCGACGAAGTGCAATAAAATAAGTAAGTGGTACTCCAAAAGCTGCGATAGTGGTAAAAAAGGCAAAAGTGAGAAATGCATAAACATCAAAAGGATTCGTATGCGGGCTCCATGTGGGCAAAGGTGAAATATCTCCCAATACAAACAAAGCCATTATTACAAATGCGAAAAGGCTAAACAACCAACTGAACCACAATATGAGGTTTTGGCCTTTAGTAAGTCTTTTTGCTTTAAATTTTCTGACAATCGCCAAAATTGGCAAAGCTATTACAGAGAATAGGAAAACGATTGTTGGCACTATTAAAACAATAAGTAAAAAAGTATTGGTTTCCCACCATGCCACCGACTCAAAATCTATCGGGGTATGGTAAAGCAATGTTTGCATACCGATTACCTTTCCTTGTGCATCTTTGATAAAAGCTAACTTTGTCTCAGGTCGATCCACGCGTGCAAATAGGCCGGGAGATACTTCAACATATTCCCTTTCTACGCCTTCCAAAGGGTCTGCTGTAATTAGCTTATCTCCCTCGGCTCTTATATTTAATTCAAGGCCTATTCTTGTAGGAAGTTTAAAATATCCATAATGTACGTAGCGATTGTCCTTGTAAAAACCAGCGTAAGACTCAGCCGATCCAGATTGTATATGTGTAGGCGTTGCCGATTCCCCTAAGTATCTATTTAGAATTTTATCGGTTACATCAAGCAAGAATACATTGCTTCCACCCTGCTGAGCTATAAAAAATCCTATCTTTTGCTCTGGCAATAAAAGCAATCGAGCGGCTACCGATGGGCCATTGCCATCGTGGATTATAATTTTATTGTTGTTGTGTGAGCTATGCCAAAAGCCATAGCCCGCGCCTCCCAATGCAGGATGCATGGTAAATTGGGGGCTTTGCATCTTTTCAATCAATGCACTTGATACGATGCGGCGATTTCTCCAAAGACCGCTATCGAGCTGCATGAGCATATAGTGGGCCATATCTTTTGCTGTGGTGTACAAGCCACCGGCCGGCATTTCATTAACGTAAATACTTGGCTGTTGCACAAATGCTCCTAGCTCCTCGTCTAACTCATGTGGTATGGCCACCTTTGCTTTAAGCGTATCGGGTAAAACTTGTTCAAAAGTGGAGTTTTGCATACCAAGTGGCTCAAATACATATTTGGCCACATAGTCTTCGAATTTCATGCCTGAGACCTGTTCTATTAAATACCCAAGTAGAGAATAGCCTTGGTTAGAATATCGTATAACTTTACCCGACTTTATAAAGCTTACGGGTGGGCTCGATTGAAAGGCCGTTTCTAATGAAAGGTATACATCTTTATCTTCTACCGCAGTAGGGAAATAGACCTTATCATCTAAGCCTGCACTGTGTGTAAGCAAATGATGCCAAGTTACTGGCGTGCCGTTTACCCCCTTTATTTTAAAAGACGGCAACCAAGTGTTCACGTCCTCTTCCAATGATATTAACCCTTTATCGACCAATGTCATTACGGCGGTTGCTGTTAGGGATTTAGAGATAGAAGCAACTCTAAAAATCGTATTTTCAGGATCCACTGCTGTATTTGATTCCCAATCAGCCTTGCCGTCGCCTCTTAGCATATAAATCTCTGAGCCTTGAACTACAGATAAGGTTACATTAGGTACTCCATGCTTTTCCATTTCGGCCTCAATTACTTTGTCTAAGAAATGGATAAAATCTTTTTTCTCTTTAGGTAAGATATTGATGGCATGTGCATCGTAAAAAAATACCAATAGTACAATGAGTGCAGTTAATCGCATATTTGTTTTTCATTAAAGTAGATTGTAACTAATTTTTTAAATATCTTAATAATGGAGCATTGGATCACTTCAACATGAAAATATTTCTACCATTAAATGTACTGTTTTTGCTAAAAATATAGCTTAAGTCTTAAAACCATCTATAAAAATTAACTGTAGGGGTAATTTTCATTTCTTGAATACCAAACACTCTTTAAAATAGTGAACACGACTTTTTAATCATAAAACAATATGGAGGTCTCAATCAAAAGACTTAAGGCAAATGAATGGGCAAAATTTGTTAAACTGGTCAAAGTGTTCGAAGATGTATTTGAGATGGAAAACCTTTCAATTCCGAAAGTTGAGCACCTACGAAGACTCCTTTCTCGTAACAACTTTCATGTTTTTGTTGCCTTGCTAGACAATAAGGTCGTTGGCGGATTGACAACTTACATGTTAGAGCAATATTATTCGGACAAACCTCTAGCATACATCTATGACTTGGCAGTGGATGCAAAACTACAAAGACAGGGAATTGGTAAGAGGCTTATCGCAGAAACATGCAAATTCTACAAGAAAAAAGGATCCGAAGTGGTGTTCGTACAAGTGGATAAGGCAGATAAGCATGCGATTGATTTTTACAGAAAAACCAAGCCCTCAGGAGAGGACTCAGTAGTACATTTCTCTTACACTTTAGAAAAGTAGGAATAAAGTCAAACATGGAAACTGAACTACTCCCTAGCTTCATTTGAGTTAGGATCACTTTAGTAAAAGCTTGCGAAGCATGCTCAAATCTTTCAAAAAATTCTTGATTAGTTCTTTTGAGCTTTGTTCGAGCCGGTTAAGCCTGTTCAAGATAAAATCATATACCCTAGAAAAACCTCCTTCTTCATAAAAGTATATGCCATTAAAGACAATGATAAATAAAAGTGAATATGCCAAACAGGCTAGTATTAACCAAAATGCTAAAGTTTCCATAATCCACTCTTTTTAAAAAAATCTCAATTACTATCATCTCCTAGTCAAGACTTTTATCCTGTACTTATCAAAAAACAGTAGGTTTTTAAAACCTTTATAATTTACGGGTTTTTATCAAATTTTTCAAGCAATTGAGCTTATTTTGCTCTTTCTAATAAACCACAATAGCCAATTTTTGAGTTTCAATATGGCTTAACTTATAAGCATATTTCAAAAAAGCAGGCTACAACATTCTTGAGGTAACAAAGGCTTACAACGATTCATCCACCTTACTGATTTCGACGTAGTACGCTCCCCAAGTTTGATTTGATTCGGTAGCGAACCAAGCTTCCAATTCCTGCTCGCCTTTGGGCAACTCAACCGAGAAGACCACCTCAGTATCGCTTACATCAACTGCTTGTTCTAGCTTAATATCTGCCACACGTATACCTGCTTTCTGGATGGGAAGGGACATACCCTGTGGCAAGATCACTGCCTCGGAAATACCCGTTCGAGTAGGACGGAAAATATCGCTTTCCGTTTGCCCAGAATACGCTGCTGCTATCGGCAGGCGTAATTCCTTCGGCCAACGGGAAAGGGCGATACGGTATGTACCCGCTATCGCCACTTCAATAGGCCAATATCCTCGGCAAGGGATGCCATTCAAAATATACGGTTGATTCCAAGGTGTAATGACGCTACAATCTTCAGAGTGAACCGCCCAATCTTGTGCGTGCAGCATGGTTTCGGGTTCTGCATCTGTGCCGACAATAGGGCGCTCAAAAAGACTGTCTTTTACTGAAAGTTCCGCCCACAGCTCTTCGTATGCATTCCGTATCTTGGCTACAACTGCAGGATGCTGCTCTGCAACATCGTTTTGCTGACCTGAGTCCTGTGAGATTTTATACAATTCCCTCCCGTTAATCAGCCGCCATTCTTCGGTCATCATACAGCTTTGCCGCCACTTTTCAGGATATTTTATGCGCTGTGACTCTACTAGCAAAGTGCGGGGCTGCCAGTTTTCAATATCGCCGCGGAGCAAAGGTGCCAAGCTGCGTCCATCAAACTGCAAACTATCAGGCGTTTTTAGCTGACAAAGCTCCACCAAGGTGGGTAGCAAATCGATATGGGCTGTCAGCTTTTCGATATCGGTACCATGGCGAATATCGCCTCCCTCCCATGACATGAACAAGGGTACTCTATGCCCACCTTCGTATTCAGAACCTTTGAACCCACGCATCCCGGCATTGTACGCAAAGGATTCGCCATTATCATCTTTGATAAAGCCGCTGGAAGACCCATTATCGGTCAAGAAAATAATAATAGTGTTTTCAGAAAGCCCTTTTGTTTTGAGAAAGCCCCGCAGCCTGCCTAGGTTTTGGTCTACCCTGCCTATGGAAGCGTAAAAGTGCGCCAAAGGCCACTTTCTCCCCTCCAGTTGATTGCGGTAAGGCGTTGCCCACTCTGCTTTAATGTTCCACGGACGGTGGGGTACATTGGTCGCGAGGTAGATAAAAAAAGGATTTTCCGCCTGTTGCTCGATGAACTGCATTGCCTCTTCAAAATAGATATCAGTGGAAAATCCCTCAAATTTTTCCTTCTTCCCGTTTCGTAGGTAGGTATCGTTCATTTTGTCATTGCCCCAGTGGTCATTTGCCGTTCCTGTGCCCCCATCGCCATGCCCTACCCATGAGTCAAAGCCCCTATCGTTAGGTCGGTAGGGATAATTACCGCCTAAATGCCATTTACCAAAGTGACCAGTAGCATAGCCAGAATTTTTGAACAGTTCTGCCATGTTCGCCTCTTCGCGGCGCAGCAGGTTGCGCCCCATAACGGTATGCCAAACCCCTACCCTGCGCGAATAGCGCCCCGTCATCAGCGCTGCACGGGTAGGCGAACAAGTAGGGTCTACATGGAAGTCGGTAAAACGTACACTTTCCGCATGTAAAGCATCCAAGTTCGGGGTCTGGATAATAGGGTTACCATGGCAGCCTAAATCCCCGTAGCCTTGGTCGTCGGTCATCAAGATAATGACATTGGGAGGACTTTTCGATTCTTCTTCCTCACTACAAGCTACAAGAAAAAGGAGGAAGAGAAATGTTTTACAAAAAGCTAGTTTGGTGCTTTGCATGTGATAGGGTAGCCAGGGTGTCATAAAATGAATTTTCTTTCAACTAAATCTATCAAATCACTACTTTTCGAACATCTGTTTTCAAATTAGGGATTTGGTTCAAATTTACCTAATCGGCTAAGTCTAGTTATTAATGATTTCGCCATTCTTCTATGCAAAAAAAATTAGGATTCTAATCTCAGGAAGATACTTTTAACAGATTCCCTCAGTATCAATCAATTGTCTTTCAAGCAAATTTCAATAATATAACCATTGACCCACTAAAACGCTTCCTTCGCAAAAACTTCCATCATGGTATCTAGCTGATTCCGTTTGTCTTGCTCGTTGCTCAGGGCTATCAGCATACTGTTTGTTTCAGGGAAAAGAGCAATTAAAGAGGTATAGCCTTCAATATCGCCCCCGTGGAAATATACCAGCGTGCCGTCTATTCGGATGGTGAACCAACCCATGCCAATAGATGTGATTTCTCCTTGAGGTTCAGGGAAAACCTCAGATTTTTCAGTATCGGTGAGCAAATTGCCCATCCAAGCATCGCCCCATCTTTCAATATCTGCGATATTACTCACCCAATCACCCGCACCAAAAGCAATTTCAATGGGATAAGGAGCCACCAAGCCACCTTCTTTATATCCTTTTGCCTCTTCATCTGCAACTAAATCATTAGGACTTTGATAGGTATTTTCCATCTCTAATTGCCCAAAGTTGTGTAAGGCAAAATAATCGTGATAAGGCATTTCGGCCAGTTCCTCTATGAGCAGGCCCAGTAGCAAATAATTGGCATTAGAGTACGAGAAATTTTCTCCAGGAGTAAATAGCAAACCATCCTCATCGAGCGCTTCTGCATAAGCATCTAGCATATCTTCTGGCGAAAAGAAAAGATTTTGACTGCTTGCTGCTTCTTCAAATGCTCCTACATGGTCGGGTAAGCCTGATGAGTGGGTAAGTAGGTGCCTTATCGTTATTTGACTTCCAAATGGGAAATCCTCAGCAAAGTCGCTAACGGGCTGATCGAAACTGTTGATAAGTCCTGCCCTTTTAAGTTGGATAATCCCTAAAGCGGTAAATGCTTTGGACATAGAACCGATGCGGAAACGGGTATCTTCGTCGTTCGGGATGCCGGCGGCAATGTCTGCCATGCCAAAGCCTTGGCGCACTACATCAGTATTCCCTTTTCTAAACAATAGGCTGCCTTGGAAACCAGAGGCTTCTACATACTGCAAGGCAGAGGTATAATCCGTAGGGTTTAGCGGCACAATTTCGTCTGGATCTTCGCTACAGGCAACAAATAATAGGCTAAATAGGATGAGGATGTTCATCCCGAAAACAAACTTTTTCATGATAAAATGGGAATTAAAAAATGATAGATTAAAAATTTATGTAAGGTTATTAGACTTGGAGAACTGAAAGGTTAAGAGGGTCTTTTGGAAGTGGAATTTTTAATACCAGTTAAAACCAACACCCACGCTAAAGACCACGCCATCACGGTGCAAATCATTGGGGAGGAAAGTCCTGCCTAGCATCAGATCGGATTGTAGGTCAATGGTGAATTTTTGCTTTTGTACGATTTCATAACCCAGTCCAGCTGAAACAGCACAGCCCCAATTCCATTGTTCGTCGTTGACCTTTTTCACCTCGTAAAAAGCAGGGAAGTCCATTCCCAAACCAATACCGCCGTTCACCCATAACTTGTCGTTCATCCAGTATTGTATTTTGGGGATGAAAGACTCAAAGCTGCGGTCTTTGCCTTTTAACTCGTAAATCATGCCTGGAAAAGTGGCCAGCAATGCCGTTCTTTCGTTCAGCATGAACCCGATTTTTAAATTGGGAAGGCTGAAACCGCCTTGTGCTTCTTCGAAAGGGATTTCTGCATTGCTATCGGTAATGCTAACCACGCCGCCGCGCATCCCTACACCTATTATAAAGCCTTGGCGTTCAACAGGAGAGGTTGCCATTTGCGCCACTGCTTGCGTAGCAACTAACCATAATATAAAGAATATTGACTTTTTCATGTTGGATAACTTTTAAATGATAGAATTTTGAATTTGATGTCCCAAAGTTCCATCATCCCAAGCCCCTCATCGTCCTAAAATATAAAGTCGGACTTTTTTGGATAGAAAAGTGCCAAAAAACATTGCTTTCCCGTATTTTAGCCGAACAACCGTCTTTTTTCCATGCCCTCCCAAGCCTCCATTGCTGTACTGCCTTTCATGAACATGAGCCATGATGCCGAAAACGAATATTTCGCCGACGGCATTACAGAAGAAATAATCAATGCGCTCACGACCATTCCCGAGCTAAAAGTGATTGCCCGCACTTCTTCTTTTGCCTTTAAAGGCCAGCACATAGATGTGCGCAAGGTGGGCAACCAACTAGGCGTAAACACTATTTTAGAGGGCAGTGTACGCAAAGCCCGCAACCGCGTCCGCATTACGGCGCAGCTCATCAACACCGTAGATGGCACACACCTTTGGTCAGAGAATTTCGACCGCGAGCTAGACGATATTTTTGCCCTGCAAGATGAGGTGAGCCTGCTCATTGCCGAGAAAATAAGGGAGAACTTTGGGCACTTGGAAATTGACGAAGCCGCCTCAAAAATACCCACCAAAAACATAGCGGCTTATGAGGCTTTTCTGAAAGGCAGCTACTTTTTTAAGCGGAAAGATTTTGAGGATATACAAAAGGCGATGGGGTTCTTCCAAAAGGCGGTGCAACTCGACCCGAAGTATGCTGAGGCGCATGCGTTCATGGGTGAAACCTACCTGCACCTTGCGGGCTTCGGCATCATGTCCACCGATGAGGCCCATGAAAAAGCGCGGAAAGCGGCCCAAAAAGCCTTGCAAATCAACCCCAAAGAAGCAAGGGCTTACAAAGTATTGGCGTACATCCACCTGTTTTACGATTGGGAGTGGGACCAAGCCCTTGCTGCCTACAGCCAAGCGGTAGCATGTGGCTTACCCAACGAAAATGAGTTTATTTCCTACTATTTCATTTTTTTAGAGAAGGATTTTGATTTGGCGATAAACGTAGCCAAACGCGTGGTAGAGACCGACCCACTGCACATCATCACCCATTGGCAATTGGGGCTGTGCTACTATTTCGCCGCACGGCACGAGGAGGCACTCAAGGCTTTTAACATGGCACTTTCGCTCGATGCTAATTTTGGCGAAGCGCTGCGCTGGAAGGGCTTGGTACTGGGCTATCTGGGCAGGTTTGAAGAGGCCATTCAGGCCGTGGAAAAAGCCATTGAGCTATCAAACGGCGTTGGCCCCGCTGTTATGGACAAGCTGATTATCCGCATTCTGATGGGGGATAAAAAAATGGTGGTGCCTGTTATCGAACAGACCGAATACCTCGACCCTACCGACCCCGCCATGATGTATTCTTTGCTCAACATGCCCGATGAAGCCATTCGCTATTTGCAGGAGGGAATGAAAGTACGTTCGGTGATGATGATTACCCTCAAGCACTTCTGGATCTGGAACAACATCCGCCACGACCCCCGCTTTCAGACACTTTACGAGCAGATGAATTTCTCGGCGCAGCAACCTTTTAACCCTGCACGACAGTCGCTTGCGCATTATGCGTTGCCTGCTGCAACTACTCCCATAGCAGCCCTGCTCAATGCAACAGAAGTACAGCACTTTTCTGCAGCACTCGCCGAACAAATAGAAAAAGACCAGTGCTTCTTAGATAACAATCTAAGTCTGCGGCAACTGGCAGAAACCATCGACTTGCACCCCAATAAGTTATCGTGGCTCATCAACGAGCAAATGGGTAAGAATTTCAACGAGTACATAAATGGCTACCGCTTGGCGTATTTTCAAAAAAAAGCCCTCGACCCCGCCAACAAACACCTCACACTGCTCGGCATTGCCTATGAAAGCGGCTTCAACTCCAAATCGGTGTTCAACGATTTCTTTAAAAAATCAACAGGCATGACGCCCAAGCAATGGGTGAAGCGGCAGCGGGGGTAGTGTCGGATATGAGTATCCGACACCACAATGGTGGTTTCGGTTTCTTAAAACCGAAACTCCTTTGTGCCATCCATTCCTTAGAACCGACAAAATTTGCCTCATAGTTTCTTTTCTCCATGCTGCAGCTCCTCAAAATATTCGAA
>CAKZMZ010000549.1 GCA_937129345.1 uncultured Thalassovita sp.
TATTTATTTATATTTTTTAATCTTTAGGATTCAATTTTTTAAATATTTGAGTTGTGGACCCCAATAGGCTAAAAGAACTTCTAGAAAATCCAGAATCAGTTACTTCTGAAGACGTACCAGAACTTGAGAGTTTAGTCAGTACATACCCATATTTTCAGGCAGCAAAAGTATTATTAGCTAAAGTTACAGGCACTTCAGAAGCCATAAAAAGCGCTGCTGCCATTACTGCTGATAGGACTTTGCTCATGCGTGTAATCAGCGGCACATTCGATAAAGATATCAATTTGCCCAATCTCAATGACTTAGACATCGGAGACGAGGTTAATGCTTTTGACCATCTCAATGAGGAAGAACAAGAAGAAGCAGTCGAAGAGAACCAATACGATTTTTCAAACGAAGATGAATCCTTTGGCGAAAATGCTTCTGATGAGGAATCTTCGAAAGAAGACTCATACGATGAAAATATAGATGCGCTATTAAAAAGCTTTGAAGACGAAGCAGACGAAGAGGAAGGCAGCAGCGAAGCATCTACCCAAGAAGAAACAACGCAGGAAGCAACAGAAAACGAAAAAGAAAGTGATGCAGAAAATGCCTTTTTCAGAGATAGGGCACTTTCAGATTTTTCTACCGACGATTATAAGCTTCCAGATTATAATTATAATTTTGAATCAGATAAAAGAGATTCTGAAGAGGTAGATAGCGATGTAACCGAAGAAACCTCAGAATTGGGTTGGGAAAAAGAAACCGAAAGCAATCCACAAGAAAATACCTTTGAGGATTTTGACTTAAAAGACATAAGTGAAGATAGTGATGAACAGCAAAAGTCTGAGGAAGCCGTAACTAGTGATGAAGAAGATATTTTTAGAAATGAGTTGATGGAAAGCCTAGCAGATTTGGAGCGCATCAGAAAAGAAAACGCTTCTCATGACGAAAAGATAGAAGAAAGTAAAGTGCCTTCTCCTGATGATGAATTGATTGTGAAAGAGGTAAATGATACCGAAAGCATTTCGGAAACAGAAGCAACTGAGGAACCTCAGCTTTATGCAGATGTTGAAACGCAAAAGAATGAAGAGGAGGATACACAGAAGCACGTAATTGAAAATATAAAGAAAACTGAAACTACAAGCGATAATAATCCCATGTTCGACGATAATTTATTTGAACTCAATCATCTTATAGACGGCGGAAAGCAAGATGCCGGCAGAAAACAGCAAGAAGCAGGTACAAACGGGCAAAAAGATATGATCGATCGCTTTATCAACACCATACCTGAATTAACCGCCCAAGATCACGAAGGTAGAGAATACTCGCACCTTGCCAGGGATCTCTATGACAAAAGTATCCATGCAGATACTTCAAAAATGACAGAGACCATGGCTAAATTGATGATCACTCAAGGAAAACTACCTAGGGCTATTGAGATTTATGAACACTTGATGTTGAAATATCCAGAGAAAAAGGCTTACTTTGCATCTTTAATTGAAAAAATAAGAAAAGACATTTAGATATGACAACTTTCATTATTGTTCTTATAGTTATTGTCTGTGTGCTTTTGGTATTATTGGTATTGGCACAAGATTCTAAGGGTTCCGGCTTAACAGGCAATATTGGTACCGCTAGCCAAATCATGGGTACACGTAGAACTACCGACTGGATCGAAAAAGCAACTTGGGGATTTGTGGTTGCTTTGTTTGTTTTTTCATTGGGTGTAAACGCAACCATTGAGCAGAATGTAGGAGAAAATTTTACCTCGCCAAATATAGAGAAAGCCAGAAGCGAAGGAACGCCTTCAACAGGTTTAAATTTACCTGAAGTATCTGAAGACGAAAATGCAGACGATGCCATTGAAAGCACAGAAACCGACGATTTATTGCCCGCAGTAGAAGAAACAGACTCGGCACAATAAAGAAAATATTTTTGATATAGAAAAGAGACCTACAGTACGTGGGTCTCTTTTTTTTGACCACTTGGCGGAGTTATACTCGATGCAAAGTGGTTTGGGAAAAAGTAAAAAAAACATAACCGCCGTTTGTGGTGTCTACACTACAAACTTTTTATGATGGGGACTCCTAAACTACTTTCACTTTAGTAAACAAATCCTTAACAACAACATCTACTAAAAAAAATTAGGGCTGTACAAATCATTTTAAAATTAAAAAAAATTTGAATTTATGAGCTGTTTTTTCTCTTTTAAAGAAAAATAGATTCTATCTAACGGGAAAACCTTTCAATTTACGCTTATTTAACGACTTTGGTAATTACTCAGGTAGGCATAAAAAACCTCGAAGAAGTGCTATTATAATAGCATCGATCATAAATATGTAAACAAAACCCTGAAAGGGTGATATTACATCGAGGGAAACCCTTTTAAAGCTGGTATAAAAGGTATTTTTATATTTCATCCTTTCGGGATTGTACCTGAGTAGTTACAAACTTTGTGCAGCCCTAATTCTAAATCTCGAATAATCTTTCTAGAATTTCAAATCAGAAGTAACCTGCTACTTAATTTTCTCCTTCCTCTCCTTAAAATATTTTTCCACTTCCTCGCTTGACAAAGCATTGAAGGTCATTTCTTTAGTCAGTCCCGCTTTTTTACCCACTAACAGACCATAGCGCATGTCATGGTAGCCATCTTTTTCGTGGGCATCTGGGTTGATGCTGATCAGCACACCTTTGTCGGTGGCATAGCGCACCCAACGCCAATCTAAATCCAATCGCCAAGGGTTGGCATTGATTTCAATGATTACATTACGTTCTGCACACGCATCAATTACCGCTTTATGGTCAATGGGATAACCCTCTCTGCGCAAAAGCAACCTGCCTGTTGGGTGGCCTAGCATGGTGGTGTATGGATTGGCAATGGCTGTAAGCAAGCGATTGGTCGCTTTTTCTTCATCCATTTTTAAATTGGAGTGCACAGAAGCCACGATAAAATCGAAAGAAGCTAGCACTTCATCGGCATAATCCAATTTGCCATCATTTAAAATATCAGACTCAATGCCCTTAAAAATCTTGAAAGGGGCGAGTTTTTTATTGAGCACTTCTATCTCTTCTTGTTGCTCTTTAATGCGACTTTCATCCAAGCCACTGGCATAAAAAGCAGATTTGGAGTGGTCGGTAATGCCTAAGTATTCATAACCCAATTCTTTGCAATGCTTAGCCATTTCTTCTAGAGTGTGCTGTCCATCGCTGTAGGTGGAATGGTTTTGCAAAATACCTTTCAGGTCGTTCATTTCTACTGTTTTGGGGAGTTTGCTTTCTTTGGCCAAAGCAATCTCAAAAGCGCCTTCTCGCATTTCTGCAGGCACATATTGCATGTTGGCAGCCGTATAAATGGCAGGCTCATCTGTAAAATCCTCGGTATTCACCAAGGTTCTGAGGCTGTGACCATTTTCACCTACAGATACTGCTAAATGTTCGGGTGCAGCAGAATTAACCAATAAGGTGGCTGCAAACTTCTCAGGCGAGGTGAGTTGAATTTCGATGGGCAGTCCATTTTCTTCATCGGTACCTCGCCAAGAAAAAGGGCCAGAATTTCTTTCATCATAAGAAAGGCCTTCCGTTTCATTTAAAAACTTTCTGTAAGCACTTTTATCTTTGGTAGCAATAACCAATTGTATGCGGTCTATGACTTCCATATACCGCCTTACATCACCACTTAAAGCTGCATTTTCTGTTAGCTTGTTTTCTTCTAGCTTTTTTAACCAAGCCTTTGCTATGGGTTCAGCCTTGGCAAAGTGCAGTTTGCCTTTGTTTTCATTGAGGTAGTCGATCTGCTCAATGATCAGTTTTTGGGTTTTCTCGCCAAAACCTTTAAGATTAGCAATTTTTCCTTCTTCGCAGGCTTGATAGAGCGCATCTAAAGTGGTTATGTCCAACTCCTTCCAAATCGTTCTGATTTTTTTAGCGCCTATGCCTTTGATGTTGAGCATCTCTACCACGCCTTTGGGGGTATCGGCTTGTAGTTTTTCCAGTTCATCAAAAATCCCTTTTTCGCTGATTTGTAGAATTTTCTCTGCCATGCCTTTTTTAATGTCTAAGGCTAGCAGGCCATCCATGTCTTTCTCGGCGAGGGTTTCATCTAGTTTTTCAAGATGAAAAACAATGCCTGTGTAGGCTCGAACTTTAAAAGGATTGGCATTGTGGAGTTCTAGCAAAGAACCTGTTAGTTTCAGTTGTTTAATGATTTCTTTGTTGCTCAAAAGGATTGCTTTTTTGGGTGGAAACGACACTTCAAAGTTAAGGATTTATTCGAATTAAAAATTATGGGGTAGCAAGTTCGGGTTTGCAAAACCCGAACAGCTATTTTCTAATAACTAAAGACAAACATCTAAGCTCTAAACACTATCAACCAACTACTGCTTCCTCAATTTTTTCACATACACACCATCTGCTGTTTTGAGGAAAACTAGGTAAATGCCTGTTGGCAACTGAGTAACATCGATTTTAAAACTACTTTCTCCGATATTGCTTTTCGTAGCTTTTGTGGTGAAGAACTTTCTGCCCATTAAGTCTACGAGTGCCAACTCATAAGTTGTATTGACTGGCAATTGGTGGTAGATAAAGGCCTCATATTTTACGGGATTGGGCGCTACTCCAAAACCAATGGCCTCAGCAGATAATTTATCTAGACTATTAGGTCCGCTATCTCCTACGGTAATGGTCAGTTCTTTTGACACATAGGTGTTCCCTAAATTGTCGAAAGCACGTACCCGCAATTTATAAACCCCATCAAAAGGGAAGGAGAGGGTAAAACTAAATGGTGGCCTGTCGTCTTCTACTAAGTTTACCCCATCTAAAAAGAAAGAAACTGAATTGATATCTAAATCAGGATCTGTGGCAACCCTGACCGTAACTGAGCCTGCAGAGGCAATGGTTGTATCACTAGCAGGTGCTGTAATGACTACTGCTGGATTTTCAGAAACATCTTCCCCGATGATGATACTGATCAAACTGCTATTTGAAACTGCTCCTTGGTTATCAATTGCTCGGGCAAAAACAGATTGAGCCCCTTGCTCAGGATTATTTAAAGTAACTGAATAAGGAGCATTATTATCAGTACCTACTCTTAAACCTCCCACAAAAAACTCTACTGAGCGCACGCTGCCATCAGGATCATTGGCATTGGCTGTAATGGTTATCGGAGTATTGGCCTCAAAAAAGGCATTGTCTTGTGGAGCAGTGATGCTAACCGTTGGCGGTAAATTACCAGGTATAGCATTCACAAAAATGGCTATGGTATCTGTGAAGAAGCTTTCTTCGAGATTATCAATAATTTTTGCACTGATATCGTATCTGCCGGCAATGGTGGTTTCCCAATCAAAACGGTAGGGGGCAGTTCTGTCTATATTAAGTAGTTGGCCATTGTAAAAGAATTCTACCCGATCAATACTTCCATCTTCGTCACTGGCCAAAGATTGAATGGTAAAAGAAGTACCAATATCAAACCTAGTACCATCTATTGGGCTAATTATGTTGCCTGTAGGCGCTTTGTTTTGAATGTTATCGCCCACCCTTATGGCTATTGCCGAAGAAGTAACTGTTTCGCCTAAATCATCCGTTGCCACTGCTGTTAAAAAATAGGTGCCATCAGGTACGTTGGTCCATGCAAAGGTATAAGGTGCATTGGCTACCTCGCCGAGCAAGTTATTACCTGCAAAAAAAGCTACATTGGCAATGGAGCCGTCGTTATCAAAAGCATCTGCCGTAATAGTAATATTGGCTCCTGCAGGGAAAGTAGCACTATTTTGTGGAGATGTGATCCTTACATTTGGTTTTTCGTTGATGATTGCCCCATCGCATAAGGTTTCTTCTTGGTTGGTATCAGTTGCTTGGGCAAAGCTGACCGGCTCCTTAAAAAGAATGATTCTATCTATGGCATGTCCTGTAGACCTACCCGCTACTTCAAAGGTATAATCGCCGGCTTCTGTAAACTCCATAAAAATGTCATGCGGGTTATTATCAAATGTATTGGCTTGCAAGCTCCATTTGTCTACTTCGCCCATGTATACTTTAAACCAACCGTTGGTACTGCCGGGTACTGTAGTGCCTCCTGCCGGTATGCCAAAACCACCTTCAGGATATACGATATCTCCCTCATCAATAGCAAACATGCGCACGCCCTGTACTCTTAGCCAGCTGTCATTATTTTCAGATACCACATTTCCTATGGTGCTGTAGCTGCGCCATACGAAGCGGTAGGTGCCCGGATTATTTATTTTAAAATTGTAGGTCAGCACTTCATCCCCAGGTTCTGCAAAGAAATCTTCTCCTTGCCAAACCATGTAAGATGGGCCTGTATACCCGTTGATCAAAGTTCTTTCTTGCCAATTGGCAGTGGTTTCTGCAGATTCTGCTTCTATGACCAATAGGCCGTCTTGTTCTTCGTAAAGCGTAGTGCATTCACCTGTTGGTTGGTTTACGGCTATATTGATTGGCTCCGAGGTGGTTTGTCCGCTTGCTTCATCGTAAGCAATGGCCGTAATAGCATAGTTTCCAGTCTGTACATTTGCCCAGTTGTAACTGTAGGGTGCTTCAGTGTCTATAGACAATAGTTGGCTATTTTCATAAAACTCAACTCGAGTAATTTCACCATCTGCATCAGTAGCTTCTGCCGATACAATAATATCAGAACCATTTTCAAAACTGCTGTTATTTGTGGGGTTGGTAATGCTTACTTCGGGTAAATTGTTTAAGGTCGTTACCGATTGAATCTCTACATAATCCAATCTTGCAAAGGCAAATGATGTTCTTGTCCCTCTCAAACGTATGGTGTCTCCTACGTTAAGTTCTAGAGGTGTTGCAAAGGTAATTTTACGGAAGGCATTGCTATTGGCTACCGTTTCCCCCGTTTCATCATCAAAAAGCCAGGTTTCTATTTCCTGATCATTAAGAAAAAAAGTAGCTTGAGAAATCCCGTCTGATTCATCAAAATAACCTATGGAAACGGAATAAGTATCGGCAGGTCCTTCAAAAGCTATTTTAGCTTCGCCTACAGTTCCTGTTTCTCCATTAAGAATACCTATGTACCTTCCGGCAGAAGCAAAACTGCCCGATTCTATTTGATAGTTGGAAAGCATAAAATCTTCCGCTTCTAGTCTGTATTGTTTGAAATTTCCCGGTGAGGTAACGGTAACCTCCACATTGCCCGAGGAAATCATACTACCATCGATTTTTGTGACCTCTGCCCTTAGCGAATATTCACCTGCGGGTACATTGGACCAACTGTATTGGTAGGGTGCCAAAGAATCTGAACCTATTTCAAAATTACCTTGGTAAAAGACTACCTTATCTATCAAATCTTCTGAGATACTGATTTCTGTTTGGATCAAGATTTCGGCAGGTGCTTCAAATGAACTACTTGATGCAGGTGAAGTAACGGCCACTTCTGCAGAAAAGGGAATTACTGCTGTAAATACGGTGTCTGAATAAATGGTATCTTCTGAAGCAATGAACATGACAGCAGAAAGGTTGTATTGCCCGGTATCTGGATCTACCCATGTGAAATTCTCAAATGGTTCCGCATTCAGTTCGCCTATGATGATAGAATCTGCATAAAACACAATCTGATCTATAGAATCTCGCCCTGCATTGGCTAAATAACTGATTTCTATATTATCATTATTTGTGAAAATGCTGCTGTCTGCAGGAGCAATAATTTGCAAGCTTGGTTTAAAAGGAATGACACTTAGATTGATGGTGTCGGAATAGACTGTGTCCCCATTATTGAGCCACATGCTACTATGAAGCGTGAACGCACCTGTATCCGGGAAAGTCCAAAGGTATTCGGTTTCGGCACTGTCAAGTAGGGCCAACTGCAGCGTATCGTTGAGCACATAGGCGATGCTGTCTATGGTAAACCTACCCGTATCTGCCAAAAGGCTGATGCCTATATCATCTGCATCGGTAAAAATAGTATTGTCTAAAGGGGACTCGATGCTCAAAGAAGGCACAAAGGGCAATACAGTGAGGTTAATTGTATCTGAATAGATGGTATCCCCATTATTGAGCCACATGCTACTATGAAGCGTGAACGCACCTGTATCCGGGAAAGTCCAAAGGTATTCGGTTTCGGCACTATCAAGTAGGGCCAACTGCAGCGTATCGTTGAGCACATAGGCGATGCTGTCTATTGTAAACCTGCCCGTATCGGCTAATAGACTAATTGCTATATCTTCCGCATCTGTAAAAACAGTGTTACTTTGTGGTGTGGTAATGCTTAAGGTTGGTACAAACGGGAGTATGGTCAGATTGATGGTGTCTGAATAAACGGTATCTCCATTATTGAGCCACATACTGCTGTGTAAAGTGTAAGAACCCGAATTGGGTAGTGCCCATAAATAATTGAGCTTATCGGCGCTATCGAGTACAGCTAATTGTGTGGTATCATTCAGTATGTAGGCAATGCTGTCTATAAAGTAGATGCCTGAATCTGCCTCAAGCTGTATATCGATGTCTTCTGCATTGGTAAATACTGCATTGTTTTCAGGAGTTAGGATGTTTAAATTGCTTTGAAAGTTTTCTATAGTTAGTTGTATGGTATCAGAGAAGACAGTGTCACCATTGTTCAACCACATTGCAGTGTGTAGGTTGTAATTACCGGGATTCGGTTTTTCCCATAGATAATTGAGTTTTTGGGCATTGTTCAACATGGCCAATTGAACGGTGTCATTCACAAAGTAACCTATGCTATCAATGGTGAAAATACCCGTGTCGGCTACTAGATCAATGGCTACATCTTCGATTTCGGAAAAGGTACTTCCATTGAGCGGTTCTGTTAAAGAAAGTGAGGGCAAGAATGCTTCTATGGTGAGCGCTATGGTATCTGAAAAGATGGTATCCCCATTATTGAGCCACATGGCAGCATGTAGATTATAGCTGCCCGGATTGGGGGTTTCCCAAATATAATTCAATTTTTCTTCACCATTCAGTACAGCTAATTGCGTGGTGTCATTCACAAAGTAGCCTATGCTATCGATAGTGAATATACCTGTATCTGCAGCCAAATTAATGGACACGTCTTCGATTTCAGAATAAGTGCTTCCGCTGAGCGGTCCAGTGATGGAAAGCGAGGGTAAGAATGCTTCTATGGTGAGCGCTATGGTATCTGAAAAGATGGTATCCCCATTATTGAGCCACATGGCAGCATGTAGATTATAGCTGCCCGGATTGGGGGTTTCCCACAAATAATTCAATTTGTCCTCACCGTTTAGCACAGCAAGTTGAGTGGTTTCATTTACAAAATAGCCTATGCTGTCAATGGTAAATATACCCGTATCTGCCGCAAGGCTGATTGCTACGTCCTCCCCATTTAAAAAAGTGCTGTTATTTGTGGGAGAAGTAATGCTTAAGGCAATGTTACTAGCTTCTACAGTAATACCTATGGTATCGGTGTAATAGATACTATCGTTATTGAGGGCAACCTCGGCAAAAATGTTGTAGGCGGCGGCTGGTGGTGGTGTTACCCAATTAAAAGTTAGCAAATCACCAGTGGTTATTTCTGAAATTAAGGTATCATTGGCAAAATAACTCACGCTCTGTAAAGAGTCTACAGGCTCAGAACTTTCAATGGTAAAAGTAACGGTTCCATTTTCAGTGAAAACCGAACCATTGGCGGGGCTAGTCAATGCAAAGCTTGGAGGGATGGTTTCTATTTGCAGTCTGTTGGCGGCCCAGAGCACTCCATTTTCTATTAATTTTCTAAAATCTGCATCATTGGTATAGTCTGCATCATTATGCCCTAAAGCGGTGTAAAAAGAGCGGCCTCCATCATAATTTTTATACCATGTTACAGGCCTTGGTGCATCATAAGATTCTGATCCGGTAGACCTTACCGTAAGCAGATCTATGTTGCCGTCAAATAAATAACCACCATTCAGCTCCCAGTAATAATATTCTTCAATTTTTTCCCACGTGTTTCCCAAATGGTTAGTAATTGCATTATCAGCTTCGTTTACATCCATAGTACCTGCATAATTTGCAGCGGTATGGTTGGGCGATGTTTGCACAATGCCTCCCACCAAATCATTGTACCATGGCCAAGAACCATCTCTGTAGGTGTCTGTTGCGGCATGTATACCCACAAAGCCGTTGCCTGCTTGAATAAAGGCCTCCATAGCGGCTTGCTGCTCAACTGTAAGCAACCCATCGCCGGAGGTATTACAAAAAACGACGACGTTGTAGTTTTGTAATGTGTCTGCATTAAACATGGCACCGTCTTCGGTATTGGTAACTGGAATATTATAAGTAGTGCCAATTTCATTTAACAAGGCAACGCCATCGTCTATTGAATTGTGTCTAAAGCCATTGGTTTTGGTAAATACCAAAATACCCTTATTTTCTGGGCTCTGAGCATAGGCGTTCAGAGAAGAGAAAAACAAGATAGTACTTACCAATAAACCTATTAGTTTGAATGAAAAGCGGTTGTTTGTCAGGCTTGTTGACGGTAATAGTTTCAGCATACTAAGACTAAGAAAGGTAATAAATATTGAGCGAGTTGTTACTAGTGTATCTCTATAAAATGGATGCAGCCCACAAGATACCGTTTTCTACGAGTAATTTAAACTCCTCATCATTTTGATAGTCGCCTTTGTTATGGCCGAGGGCAGTATAAAAAGATTTTCCTCCATCATACTCCTTATACCAGGTAATGGGTCTTGCGGCATCATAGCTCTCGTTGCCCGTACTTTGTACTGTAAGTAAATCTATATTTTCTGCATATAGATAACCTCCGTTTTTCTCCCAATAGTAGTATTCTTCGTTTTTTTGCCAAGTATCACCAAGATGTGAAGTTATTGGGTGGTCAGGGTCATTTACCAGCATTTCTCCAGGATAGTTATTGGCCGTGTGGTTGGGGCCACTTTGTACGATGCCTCCCACCAAATCATTGTACCAAGGCCAAGAACCATCTCGGTAAGTGTCTGTTGCGGCGTGTATGCCCACAAAGCCATTACCTGCTTGAATAAATTTCTCCATGGCCTCTTGTTGGCTGTTATTGAGTAAGTCATCGCCGGAAGTATTGCAGAAAACGATGACATTAAATTTAATAAGTGAGTCTGTGTGAAAATAAGAAGGGTCTTTAGTAGCTACTACATCAAATTGATGTTTTTGCCCAATGTTTTGTATCAGCGCTACTCCATCTTCTATAGATGGATGCCTAAAACCATTGGTTTTTGTGAAGACTAAGATGCCTTTCGGGTTATCATCAGGTGTGGTGGTATCAACAACAGGCGTTTCTTCAGAGTCATTACAAGCCAATAAAAAAAATAGGCTTAATAAAAAACAGTATCTAGTGTTCATAAAAAAAAGAGTATAGTGACAGTTAAACCATGCAAAAGCTATTTGTTGGTAGTTGATATTTCAGAAACTCTCGGTATTTATGTACTGTTTTAATTATAGTAACCCTAAATTAAGGGTTTTTGACTAAGCTACAATTTATATGGATTCTTGAGTGTAAATGCTTGTCTTTTTTATTTTACAATAAATTGATCTTGACCGATTAAGGTACCTTCTGCATAAAATTCTACTTTATGCAATCCTTTTTTAAATTCACTGCCTTTTTCGTATTCAAAGGTTACCAATTGGTTTGAGTTATCGAACAGGATTTCTTTAGATGCTGTATAAAAGATTTCTTCGCCATTGTGTTGAAAAGTGCCGGAACCCGCGGCTACGTTATAAAGTGCTGAGCCCTCTGGCTCGATAATGCGCATGATAATGTTTTTAGCGCCTACTTCTGCTAAGGCATTTTCTTCAATGTTAAAAGTTATTCTCAATTTATCTAATTGCTTAACCTTAAACTCATCACCATCCCTTTCTTTCCCTCTTCTGTTAATGGCAAAAAACTGTAGGTTTTCGGTATTGAGTGTTGCGGCTACGCTTATTTTCTCTTGCAGTTCGCCTCGCTCAGCCTGTAAAGAGTTGATTTCTTGGTTTAATTCGTTTTTTTGAGTTTTAAGATCAATATTTTCACTAAGCAATGCTTCGTTCACTTCTTTGAGCTTAGAGATTTCTTCATCCTTGCGTTTGAGCAAAGACTCGTAACCCTCAATTTTATCTCTAATTTTGTTGTATCTCTCCTGCGCTAAGTTTCTAGAAAGCTTGAGTTCGTTCTTTTCTCTTTCTAGTTGTTCTTTTATGATCAACAGGGAATCTATATCGCCGCCAAGTCGTTCAATTTCCCTTATTTTCATTTCTAATTGCCCAGATATAGAGTCGTACTTGGCATAAGTAGCTACCAATTGTAGCTCTTTGCTTTCAATAATTTCGCGGTTTCTTTTTTCGCTTTTTACCGCCATGTAATATTGAATACCGTTAATGATTGCCAAAATAACGAGAACAGCCACTATAAGTACCATTCTGTTATTCACCTTGCTTTTATTTTCAGTTTCTGCCATTGCCAGAAGATTTCAGTTCCTATTTGTAAATTTGGCGTAAAATTAATGTATTACTATTTGATTTCAAGGGTTTTCTGATTTTCAAACACAATTTACCTCATTGTTATGAGCAATAACCCCAAAGAGTATTGGGATAATAGATACCTAAAACACCAAACAGGATGGGACATTGGTTATGTGTCAACGCCTTTAAAAGTTTATTTCGATCAACTAGAAAATAAAAATCAGAGGATTTTAATTCCCGGAGCGGGGAATTCTTATGAGGCAGAGTACTTGCATCAGCATGGTTTTACCAATGTTTATGTGGTAGATATTGCCCCGACGCCCATCTATGAATTTAAGAAAAGGGTTCCTGAGTTTCCTAAAGAGCATTTAATATTGGGCGATTTTTTTGAGTTGCCTCAGCAAAACTATTTTGATTTAATTGTAGAACAAACCTTTTTTTGTGCAATACCTCCGTCTTTTAGAAGAACTTATGCAGAAAAATGCCATTCATTATTAAACAAAAGTGGTAAGATAAGCGGTTTACTTTTTAACGACGCCCTAAATTCAGATCGGCCACCTTACGGAGGTAACAAAGAGGAGTATGTAGGCTACTTTGCAGATTTGTATAATTTTAAAAAGTTTGCGTTGGCATACAACAGCATACCACCGAGAAAAGGGCGAGAATTATTTATAATTTTTGAGAAAATTTAGCTATGAGCAGTACAATATATCTAATCATTTTTATCGTGGTCACCAGTACGTTATTCCCGCTAGCAGGATATTACTTTGATTGGCGACACAACAAAAAACTCCACAAAAAAACCTCAGCAGAGGACAAAAAAGACTAATCCTCTGCTAAATATTTCTTTATTTCCCTAGCACGGAGTTTTATATCGGTTGAATCTCTATCAAAACTTGTGTCTGTAACAGCTTGTAGATAGGACATTACAGGTGCAGGATGCTCGGTTTTTTTCCCTGTTCTTACCTCTATAAATTTTAAGGTTGTCCAGAGTAGTGTTTTCAGTTGTTTTCTTTTAGTATCTGTCATGAAATATTCCACTATAACAGTGTCGTGGTCATAGAAGATGATCCTAGACATGATTTTGACCCATTCGCCTACGCCGGCAGGGCGTATGTAAGCAATTTGATGTTGGTAAACCACCCAACCCGCGCCAAACTGCTCAAAAATCTCACCTGGTGTAAATCCATACAGTTCAGAGACTTGGTCTTCTCTAGCATTAAAAAAGTAATCAAAATACTTGGCATTGTTTAAATGGCGGAGGGGGTCACAATCCTGAAAACGGATAACGCTTTTGGTTTCTGTAAGCTTTGGATAGCTTTTATTAGGATTAAAATCGGCAAACATACTTTTTATATGAGTTGATGGAGATTATGAAGTTGTCTAAAGTTATTTTGTTAAGTTGCAAATGGTCTATTTCGCCTTATAACCTAAAACTTTAAACAACTTCTATTATAAAAGGTGTTCAAAGCTACGATACTTTGTTTTAAAGTATTTGCCTTGCAACAGATTATTTAGAATGTAAGGATGGGTTTTATCTGCGAACTTGCCTTTGTATTGTAATCAATACTGAATTTTTAACTTTCCCTTATTGGTAAAACAGAAACTAGTCTTTGATTTTATTGATAAAGTGGGCTATGGTTTTGCGGGTTTCTATATCTTTAAAAAACTCGTAAAGCAAGGTGTGTTTGTCATAGTCTATGATAATGCCCATTTCAAGATAATGGTAGCCTTCTTGGAATTTACCAGTGGCAAAACAGTAAGCGCAGGCACTGTAAACGAGTTCTATTTGGTCGGGCAACTCCTCTAGTCCTTCTAGTATTACATCCAAAGCTTTTTCGGCTTCGTCTAATTCATAATAGAAGTAGGCCCACTTTAGCCAAATTTCTGTATTTTCCGGATTGATGTTACAGGCTCTTTCAAATGCTTCTAATGCAGCAAAGTCGTTTCCTAAATTTCGTTCTCCATCGGCCAACATCAGCCAATATTCGTCATTAAACTCATTGAGTTCTATGGCTTTTTTTAAGAAGTGGATGGCCTGCATCCATTTTTCTTGAGCTATTAGCACCGCGCCCATCCCGAACCAAGCGTCATCATACTCCTCGTCTTCATCTATGGAAAGCTTATAAAATTGTAGGGCTTGTGGGTCATCCTGCATTTTTTCGCAAGCCGCACCTAA
>CAKZMZ010000550.1 GCA_937129345.1 uncultured Thalassovita sp.
GGCTAAACTTTACGAGCAAGAAAATATAGATATAGAAGAAAGGGTTGCAAGCTAGTAAGCTTGCGAGAATAAGTTTAAAAAGGCTATAGTTGTGAAACTATGGCCTTTTTTTATAAGCTTACACAAGTTTATTTAGATTTATTTTCATCTTTAATGCGATTTTGGAAAATTAGAGCGAATTCTCAAAAACAATACTTATCAAATGAGAAACGCGTTTGGGAACTCAATAGATTATGATTATTTGTTTACTCATTTGTCAAACAAGCTGTGCCAAATCGTGCTATGTATAAAATATTTTTGATTTTTCTCATCTCTTGTTTTTCACTGTTTTCCTGCAACAGTAGATATAAAATTGAGAGAGAAGGCATAGAATTTATAAATGAACAAAGCTTACTATTAGCACAAAAAATCACTTCTTCTTATTTGGCAAAAGGAAAAAAACAAGAAGATAGAAGTATTTATGAGCACACGCTTGCAATAAACAATAGTCGAAAAAAGATAGAATCATTTTATGAAGGTGTGAATGCTTGACAAGATTTTTTAGACGAGCTAAGTCTTCATAAAAATTTACTTGATAGTATGAGCCGTATATCAAATTTCCAAAACTCTAAACATGCTCGGGTAATAGATAAAAACTTGGCATCTTTTGAGAGAAATCCTATTGGCTATTACATGGCATTAAAGCTCTACGAATACGACTTGCTCTACTACTATGCTGGTTTAATAGGAGGTATTGGCCTAACTTTCAAAAGTAGTATTCAATTTAGTAAGCCAACATATCAAAAAGGAGAGGAAGTTTTATTCACCAATACAGCATTTGAAATGGGAGATTATGAAAGTTTCAAATATGACTCGGTCTCATTTTATCTGAATAAGAAAAAGCAAGAAGTAGACTACTCCTTAGAACAAGTGGTCAATACTGCTATAGTAAAGTTTAGGCCAAAAGAGTCGGGTGTTTTTTATATTGAGCTACATACCACATTAGATTCCCACTTGCAAAAATCAATTTCTAACAAAGTATCTACCTTCATTGAGATAAAGTAAATCCTTTAATTACTACGACACCGGACTTCTCGCGTGCTATGCAATCTTGCTAAAACGTGCTGTCAGTTTCTCAAAACCGACAAGTAAGAGCTACATTTTAGTGTCTTTAAATATCGGATATAAGTATCCAACTTCACTTAGAAATTTATGTATATGTTTAGGATTTATAAGGATATCCCACAGTAGAGAGCTGCGAAGTTTTACTCAATTTAATAGAGTGAAAAAGTTATTTTCTTCTAACTTGCGGCTACTTTTAATTTAATAGATTTAAAAACTAAAAGCGAAAATACTCCCTATGAATTCCTCAAAAGAAACTGAACCTAAAGTAGTAAATGCTAGAGATTTATATGATTTTCTTGGAGTAGAAATAGATTTTGAGACATGGATAGAAGAAAGCATAAAAATACTTGGTTTTAAAGAGGGCGTTGATTTTACCATGTTCTATGATACTGAACGTGTTGAAAACGAGAAAAAATCACCATCAGAATTTTTTATGGACATAGATAATGCGCTTGAAATGGTTTTGAATCAGAAATCTCTGGATAGCGGCAGAAAAGAACTAATATGGTATATACTAAAGAAAGGAGGCGATGAGCAGTTTTTTAAAGAAATAGATGGCAAGGCCACTGCGGCACTAAATAAGGAACGCTTCCAAAAAAAATCCTTCGATGAGCTATTAGCCATTAAAGCAATGGATTTTGCTACTTCTCTCACAAGCTTTAACATTAAAAATGAAAGCATCTCTTCTTTAGATGAAATCGAAAAAGATCACATCGATAATTTTAGTCAAGTCGGTAAAATGGTTAGAGAACAGATGGGAAAACGTAAAAAATAACTTTGTGACTCCAAGTTTTTATTGCAAGTCAAAAGTATTATGTGTATGTTCTATATTACTAAACACAATCATTAAGGATATAAAAAAGCCCTTAGAGTACGCTCTAAGGGCTTTGTTTATTTTATTGGTGGAGTTTGGGGGATTCGAACCCTCGACCTCCGCCCTGTCAAGGCGGCGCTCTAAACCAACTGAGCTAAAACTCCGTTATTCAAAATTATGACTTTTTTCTATTAATTAAAATTTCATATTTAACTCTATAAATTACCGCTTGGCCAAAAAAGCAAATGCCCGAGTTGAAAACGACCAAGCTCAATGTACCAAAGGTGAACCAATCCCAAAATGGTATGGCTTCATTTTGCTTCATAAAGCTTGCTTCTCCTAGCATACTTAGACCTGCACCGATTAAAATCAAACCTAAGGGCGCAGTAATGATCCATTTCCTAAAAAGTTTTTTTCTTTTCATTTTTATTTCTTCAAATTTATGTATGCTCTTTTAGCAAAAACCTTGCTCTTGGGCACAATACAAGTTTTGTTAAAATAATCTATGGCAGCCTGCCATTTTAATGAATGATAAGGAGTAGTAAATTGATTGCGATGAAAATATATGGAAGTCGTTCAAATATAACAAAATCTTTAAAACCCTTACTTAAAGACTTTTAGTTATGGTAGACCCTTTAAAAATCCTTTACCAATATTGGGGCTATACAGCCTTTAGGCCCATGCAAGAAGATATTATTAGGGCGGTAATGGACAAAAAGGATACTTTGGCACTTTTGCCAACAGGTGGAGGTAAATCGATTTGTTTCCAAGTTCCTGCTTTGGGGATAGATGGTGTTTGCATTGTAGTTTCCCCCTTAATTGCTCTTATGAAAGATCAGGTTTTTCAACTGAACCAAAGAGGCATAAAAGCCAAGGCCATCTATTCAGGTTTAAGTAATCAGGAAATCGACATCATTTTAGATAATGCCATTTATGGCGACACAAAATTTCTTTATGTTTCCCCCGAAAGGCTAAAAACCGAGCTGTTTATCGCAAGGACCACCCGCATGCAAATCGGTTTATTGGCCATAGACGAGGCACACTGTATTTCTCAATGGGGTTATGATTTTAGGCCGCCTTATCTGGAGATTGCCCAATTTAGAAAAATAATCCCACAAGTGCCCTGTATTGCTTTAACGGCTACAGCAACCAAAGAGGTAAAAGTAGATATCCGAGAAAAGCTTCATTTTTCTGAGAGAGCTGCCTTTTTTCAAAAAAGCTTTGCAAGGGCCAATCTGTCTTATTCTGCATTTTATGAAGAGAACAAAGAGGCTAGGTTGCTGCAAATATTAAAACGTGTACCGGGTACTGCAGTGGTTTATGTGCGCAGTAGAAAAAGGACCAAAGCCATTGCAGATTTTTTGGTACGTAATCGCATATCTGCTTCCTTTTACCATGCAGGTTTGAGCAATGAGCAAAGAGCGGTAAGGCAAGACGAATGGATACAAGATAAAATAAGGGTAATAGTGGCTACAAATGCCTTTGGAATGGGCATAGATAAGCCCGATGTAAGGTTGGTGGTTCATGTAGACTTGCCCGACAATCTTGAGGCTTATTACCAAGAAGCAGGCAGAGCAGGCAGAGATGAAAAAAAGGCCTATGCCGTTTTGCTTTACAACAAGGCAGACATAGATCAACTGAAAAACAATATTGAAGTTGCCCATCCTTCTGCCCAGACGCTTAAGAAGACCTATCAAGCGTTGGCAAATTACCTGCAAATTGCAGTGGGTAGTGGTTTTATGGAAAGTTATAACTTTGATATAGACGATTTTGTAAAGACATTTAAACTGCCTTATCTAACAACATACCATGCACTTAAAAAGCTTGAAGAACAAGGCTTTATACAATTTAATGAGGCTTTTTACTCGCCCTCTCGGCTAGGTATAATCACAGGGCACGAGCCTCTGTACCAATACCAAGTAGCCAATAAGCGGGCAGATGTCTTAATAAAAATCCTTTTAAGAATTTATGGTGGAGAGTTGTTTAACCATTATTTAAATATTAATGAAAAGAAAATTGCCCAAGCTCTTAACCAAACTACAGAAGCCGTAATTAAACAGCTTTTGGCATTGCAGCAAGCGGGCATTGTAAATTATGAACCTACGAAAGATACACCACAAATTGTGATGCTAACAGAGCGACTACTGGCGAGCAAATTGCCATTAAATAACCGCTTGTTGGCCGAAAGAAAAAAGGCATATAATGATAAAGTGCATGCGGTCATTAACTATGCAGAAGATACTGAAACATGCCAAACCGCGCTCTTACTTAGGTATTTTAATGAGTTTACCAAAGAAGAATGTGGTATATGCGGTAACTGTACCCAAAAAAAGCGCAACAGTAACCAACAAGGCGATTTACAAAAGCAGATTTTGAATAAATTGGCAAAAGAGCCCATAAAACCTGAGGCCCTTTTAGCTATGTGGAGTGTAAGCAGAAAGGAAGAGGTTGTAAAAGCTATAGATATGCTGCTTCAAAACAAAGAGATTACTTATACCGCTTCGGGTGCACTCATGCTGCTTACTACTTAATTTCAAAGTCGAGCATTTTCTTGTCTTCAATAAAGCCTTCTAGCTTATCTCCTTTTTGTATAGGCCCAACACCTTTTGGGGTTCCTGTAAAAATGATATCTCCCTTTTTTAGTGTAATGAATTTTGAGATGTAACAAATGATTTCATCAAATCGAAAAAGCATAAGCGAGGTATTGCCTGCTTGTTTTACCTCTCCATTTATCTTTAAGCTGAAGTTGATGTTCTCAAGATTGGAGAAATCTTTTAGAGGCAAAAATTCTGAAATAGGCGCAGAACCGTTAAAGCCTTTTGCCAAGGCCCATGGCAAGCGTTTTTCTTTTGCTTTAGACTGTAGGTCTCTGGCTGTAAAATCTATACCCAAACCTATGGCATCGTAGTATTTGTGGGCAAACTTTGGGGCGATGTATTTGCCCTCTTTGCATATCTTCAGTAAAATCTCCACTTCGTGGTGGATGTCATTGCTAAAATCCGGATAATAAAAAGGGACATTGTTTTTTAAGAGTGCCGTATCTGGCTTGGTGAATATTACAGGCTCGTCTGGTTTTTCGTTGTTAAGCTCTTTTATGTGTTCTGTATAATTTCTTCCTATGCAGAGTATTTTCATATAATAGATATTAGTTTTTAATTGTTTGTGGTTTGGTCGATTTCATCGGTTTATAGTTTGAAAGTTGGGACTCTGTGAAGCTGAAAATAGCTGTTTGCTTGTGTTTCTCGCTTTAAAATCTGTAGTTCGAGGTTCGGAAACTCGAATCGCTATTGGTTAGGCTAATTACACCGTTTATGACACAGAATCCAATTTCTCAATACCAACATCTAACCGCTAATTATCTCACCAAACACTCCTCAACCTCCAACT